>NZ_CALLZT010000149.1:0-69664 GCF_937858515.1 uncultured Gordonia sp.
AACGCCGTCACAGATCAGCAGCGCCGCCGTGCGGGCGTGGTCGGCGATGACCCGGAACCGGACGTCGTCGTCGTGCGCTCCGCTGCCGTAGCCGCGCCCGGTCAGTTCGGAGGCGAGGTCGATGATCGGTTTGAGCAGGTCGGTCTCGTAGACGTTGTCGACACCCTGTAGCAGACACGCGACGCGCTCGATACCCATTCCGGTGTCGATGTTCTGTTTCGGCAGCGGGCCGAGGATCTCGTAATTGTCCTTGCCGCCGCCGTCGCCGCGTTCATTCTGCATGAACACGAGGTTCCAGATCTCGATGTAGCGGTCCTCGTCGGCCTCCGGGCCGCCCTCGTTGCCGTACTCGGGTCCGCGGTCGTAGAAGATCTCCGACGACGGTCCGCACGGGCCGGGCACCCCCATCGACCAGTAGTTGTCCTTCATACCGCGCCGCTGGATGCGCTGGGCCGGGACGCCGATCTCGTCGCGCCAGATGGCTTCTGCCTCGTCGTCATCGAGGTACACCGTCGGCCATAGTTTCTGCGGGTCGATGCCGTAGCCGCCATCGGTGACGGAGTTGGTGAGCAGCGTCCACGCGAAGGTGATGGCCTCGCGTTTGAAGTAGTCACCAAAGCTGAAATTGCCCGCCATCTGGAAGAACGTGTTGTGGCGGGTGGTGATGCCGACCTCGTCGATGTCGAGGGTGCGCACACATTTCTGCACGCTGGTGGCGCGGGAGAAGGGCGGGGTCTGCTGACCGAGGAAGTACGGCTTGAACGGAACCATGCCCGCATTGACGAACATCAGGTTGGGATCGTCGAGGATCAGCGATGCGCTGGGCACCTCGGTGTGTCCGGCGCGGATGAAGTGATCCAGGAACCGCTTCCTGATGTCATGCGTCTGCACTGTGGTCTCGTCCTTGCTGAGGTTTTTGTGATCGCGGGGTTCTGTGATCGTTCGCTGTGCGGGCTGTCGCACGACACCAGGGGGCCTGGCGTGGCGACGACTGCGACACACCAGCCTACATTCCCCGTCGGAAGCGCCGGTCAGGGCTGAGCGGGCGGCGTCCTGCGCCGCGGGCCACGCCGGATGATCGACCTCAGTTTGCCGAGACGGGCGGAGATCTCCCGTTCGAATCCGTGCGCGGTGGGCACGTAATAGTCGATGCCCACCAGATCGTCGGGCGGGTACTGCTGCGGCACCACCCCGTCGGGGTTGTCATGCGGATACCGATAGCCCTTGCCGTGGCCCATCGCCTTGGCGCCCGCGTAGTGCCCGTCGCGCAGGTGCGGTGGCACGGGACCCGACTTGCCGGCGGCGACGTCGGCCATCGCGGCACCGATCGCCGCGACCACCCCCGGTGATTTCGGGGCCGTCGCCAGGTGGATGGTGGCCTGGGTGAGCGCGAGCTTGGCTTCGGGCATACCCACCAACTGGACCACCTGCGCCGCGGCGACCGCGGTCTGCAGCGCCGTCGGGTCAGCCATACCGATGTCCTCGGAGGCGTGCACCATCAGCCGGCGGGCGATGAATCGCGGGTCCTCGCCCGCCGAGATCATCCGCGCCAGATAGTGCACCGCGGCATCTACGTCGGAACCACGGATCGACTTGATGAACGCGCTGGTGACGTCGTAGTGCTGATCGCCGTCCCGGTCGTAGCGCACCGCGGCCCGGTCGATCGACGCCTCGACTTCGGCCACGTCGATCACGGGCACGGCAGAGCCGTAATCGCCGGATTCTACGAGGCTGCCGGGTTCTGCGAGACTGACGACGCCGTCCGCGGAGGCCTCCAGCGCGGTGAGGGCCCGGCGTGCGTCCCCACCGGCGACGGCAACCAGGTGGGCCCGCGCCTCCGTCGTCAACCGCACTGCCGCGCCCAGGCCACGCGGGTCGGCGACGGCGCGATCGATCACCTCACCGATGTCGTCGTCGGACAGTGTCTGCAGCCGCAGCACCAGCGATCGTGACAGCAGCGGTGCCACCACCGAGAACGAAGGATTCTCCGTGGTCGCCGCCACCAGCAGGACGATCCGGTTCTCGACGGCGTCGAGGAGCGCGTCCTGCTGGGTCTTGGAGAATCGGTGCACCTCGTCGATGAACAGCACCGTCTGGTGGCCGTCGATGAGACGCCGGCGCGCCACGTCGATCACCGCGCGCACTTCTTTGACGCCCGCCGACAATGCCGACAGTGCCTCGAAACGCCCGCCCGTGGCCCGCGAGATGAGCGAGGCCATCGTCGTCTTACCGGTTCCGGGCGGGCCGTACAGCAGCACCGATGCCGCACCCGATCCACTGATCAGGCGCCGCAGCGGGGATGCGTTGCCCAGCAGATGCTGCTGACCGATGATCTCGTCGAGAGTCCGCGGACGCATCCGGACCGCGAGCGGTGCCGTCGGTGCGCCACCGGAGCCCGGCGCCTCACCTGGCGGCGTGGCCGGCGCCGCATCGAACAATGAATCCATCGGGATGACTCAGGTGAGCCAGTCACGGGTCAGGGCGGCACCGATCCGGACCGCCGTGGCCGACAGCACGTCGTCACCGGCACGTCCGGCCGCTGTGGCCAGGTCGGCCCAGCGGGTAACCAGTACACGAGGATCGGAGGTGTACAGCGCCAGGTCATGCAGGTGACCGTTCGCGCCGCTCAGCGACGCGCCCACGACGGCGAGGTCGTCCGTCCCGGCACCCGCGAGGTCGACCGTGCCACCGATCCCCGCCTCGACGATGTCGGCGACGGTGGGTTGCAGGCCGTCGAGCGGCAGCATCCACACGGTCGACAGCCACACCCACAGGAGTCGCGCGGCCAGCAGTCTGCGCGCCAGGACACGACGATTGGACAGCGCCGGCCAGATGAGGGCGACCTCGGCACGCCACGCGTCGACCAACGCCTCCTCCAGCCGCTCCCGGACGGCCGGATCGCTGGCACGTTGCGACGGCGCCGACAACACCGAACCACAGGTGACCTGGGAGTACGCGACATCGAGTATGGCGTCGCGAAAGCCGCCCCACTCGTAGTCCATGAACTGCACGCCCTCGCCGTTGATGAGGATGTTCTCCGGGCCCACATCCGAGGTGCTGAACGCCCGGTGCTCACCTTCGGTGAACAGGTCGCAGGCGTTGGCGAGCATCCCCGTCACCCGCGGCGGCACCGGCACGTCGAGTGCGCGCAGCGCCCCGTCGAACAGGGAGAAGGCACGTACGGCCTGATCACGCAGGACGTTGACGTCCTGGGCGCTGTTGGCGCCGCGCCGGAGCAGGGCCCGGAAGTCGCTCTCCCCACCGAAGGTGGCGGCGTGCATGCGCCCGAGTGCCTGGCCCCATGCGCTCACCGCGTGGACGGCCTCGGTGACGTCACGACCGGTCAGCAGCCCGGACATCGACCGGCCGTGGCCGAGGTCGCTGAGCACGAGAACACGGGCTTGGGCATCGGATGCGATGATCTGTGGCCCCGGTCGCGACTGCGTCGGCAGCGTCGTCGCGTATTTGTAGGCCGCGATCTCGCGATGGAAGGCGTGTGGTTCCTCATCGACCGGCAATGCCTTGATGACCAGCGTCCGCGCCTGGGAGAACGGGTTCTGGGCGACGCGCACCCGGACGACCGTGGTGCGGCCGCGGCCCCCGAGATCCTCGGGATCTTCGAGTACGACCGACGAACCTGCGCGCTGCGACAACATGGCCTCGGCTGCGCGCACGACGCGGATGATGCGACCCTCTGTAAGTACCGTCATGGCACTGACCAACCTACCCAATACCAGTGACACACGTCATTGTTGTTCATTTACCTAAACACCAGTTGTGCTGTGGCACATTGCAGATCACACATTGCGGATGCTATTTCACACCGGGTCCACGGGGCAGACGTCGACGGACACCGAGATCTCGCTGCGCGTGGAGTCCGTGTAGATCACGCCCCGCAGCGGCGGTACGTCGTCGTAGTCGCGGCCCCAGGCCACCGTGACGTGCCGTTCGTCCACCCACTTGTCGTTGGTCGGATCGAAGGCGAGCCAGTACCCGGGCCCCGGTGTCTCGGCGCCGGGAGTCTCCCCGGGAACCCACACCGCCGCCCACGCGTGGCTGGCGTCGGCGCCGTAGATCCGCTCGCGACCCGGAGGCGGATCGGTCGCCAGATACCCCGACTCGTAGCGGCCCGCCAGCCCGACCGACCGCAGGCAGGCCAGCGCCACGCGAGCGAAGTCCTGGCACACACCCTTGCGCCGTTCGAGTACCGTATCGACCTTGGTGCTGATGGCGGTCGACCCCGATTCGTAGGTGAAATCGTGGAAGATCCGGGTCGTCAGATCACGCACCGCCTCGGCGAGCGGACGTCCCGGCACAAACACCCGGGACGCGTAGGCCCGCACCGCGGGGGTGATCTCCGGCGGGTAGAGGTCCATGGCGAACTCGCGCAACACTGCCGACCCGAGCGGGCCGGGGCGCGCCTGCTCCCACGGTCCCGTCGCGCCGGGCGTCACGAACAACGCCGGGTCGACGGGGTCGACCTCCACCAGCGATTCGGCCACCACCACCAACTCCGTATGGTCCGAGCGCACATGAAAGTAGGCGTCGGAGTTGCCGTAGACGTCCACGCCCGTCGACCGGTCGTTCGGTTCGGGTTTGATCATCACGCCCGCGGTGAGGACCCGCTGATGCGGCAGATCTCTGGGCCGCAGGTAGCAACGGCCGTACGAGGAGGAGACCTCGTCGTTGTAGCTGTAGGAGGTGCGGTGCATCACCTGATAGCGGCGCGTGTGCGGCGCCTGCACGCCGGTGCCGGCGACGGGCGCGAACGGGGCCGCCGCGTTCTCGTGAGCCGACGTCATCCGGCACTCCCGCCGGTGGTACCGATGTGTGTATCGCCGCCCCGACCCGCCCAGAGCGGCCGCAGTGCGCGCGGCTGCGCGAAGCGGGTCCGTGCCAGCAGGTCGGACGTGTCGCGGATACCGTCGCGCAGCGTCGTCATCAGCTCCCCCAGATCGGCGCGGCGTCCTTCCGCGTCGGCAGCGGTCAGGTCCGCCGGGTCGGCCCGGCGCAGTCCGGCGGTCAGTTCCTCGACGATCCGTTCCGCGCCCGTGGACCTCACCGAATCCGGCAACGCGGTCAGGTCACGCATCATCGTGGTCAGCTGATACACCATCGAGCGCGGGTTGGACTCATCGAACAGCATCAGTTCCAGCACCGCACCCAGCCGGATCAGGCCGCGGTTGCGCCGCCGGTACGTCACCGACGACTCGTTGGCGATCAGGAACGACTCCAGCAGCTGCTGTTCCAGGTCGGCGTCGCGGACCTCGACGAACAGTGCCGAGGTGAGGTCTGCCAGCGCGATGGCCCGTTCGGCGCGCCGACCCACATCCAGCAGATACCAGCCGGGGTCCTGCACCATCGACTCGGCCTGCAGCCCGGACAACGCCAGCACCGCGAACAGGATGTCGTCGTGGGCGGCGGCCAGTTCGGGCCCCAGATCCAGTTGAGGAACCGACGGATCCACCTCGGAGCTCAGCAATTCGGTCAACCGGGCGATCGCCCGCTCGGCCGGCGCGAGCACCATCCATGTGCTGGTGGTCATCTGGTCGCGGACCGCGCGCACCGCACCCACCAGCCGCATCCGCGAATAGGCGATGGTGCCGGGTACATGCCGATCGGCGGTCAGCTTGGCGACCAACCTCAGGATGTCCGCCGGCTCATCGTCCGGATCGGCATTCAGCAGCGCGGCGGTGCCGAGGTACTCGGCGGTACCGGTCATCCAGCCGGCCGCGTTCAGAAGTACGGGAACCACCTTGGGCAGCCCCACCCATGACCGCCGCTGCAGCTCCTCGTAACGCGACTGGCATACCTTCGCCAGTCGCGTCGTCCCGTCGACGCGTTCGAGGTAACGACCCACCCAGAACAGGTCCGACAGCACACGCGGGCTGGCGACGAATGCCGTGCCCGCGTTGTCGTGCGGCAACGCTACGGCCGCCCGAACCGGTGTCGGTGACACGTCGACGACGTCCGCCGGCTCGATCCGGGACTGCGACTTACGTGATGCATGCCCGCCCGCGCCGCCGCTGGTAAGCCATACGTCCTTGGCGCCGATGGTGGCCATCGCCCGACCCGGAACGCCGTCGACGAGCACCGAGCCCAGCGCTCCCGGCATGACCGCGTAGAACTGCCCGCGGGCCAGGCTGAACGCACGCAACGAGACCGGAGCGCGGCGCACCTGTGGGGCTGAGACCGGGTCGGCCACGCCGGGCAGCATCGTCGGTGCCGTCGAGTACCGCACCAGCGACCGTCCGACCCACTGCCAGGTCTGTGCTTCAATGCGCGCCCGCAGGTCGGTCAGGGTCGCCGAGTCGATCAGCGCACCCACGAATTCTTCGCCCGTTCGCACATTGGTGAGGACCATCGACTCGGCGTCGGCGATGATCTTCGACCGGCCTACCGGGTCGCCGGCCCAGAACGTCGGTACGGACTCGAGCAGGAGCGATTCACCGAGCAGTTCACGCGCCACCGCATCGAGCACCGTGTGCAGCGCCGGATTCTCCAGGACACCGCTGCCGAGGGTGTTGACGACGGTGACGTTACCGCGGGAGATCGCCTCCACGAGACCGGCGACGCCTAGCTGAGAATCGGTGCGCAGGTCGAGCGGATCCACGAACTCGGCGTCGACCCTGCGCAGCAGCACGTCGACGCGGCGGAACTTGCCCAGCGAGCGCATGTAGACGTAGCCGTCACGCACGGTCAGGTCGGGGCCTTCGACGAGCGGGATTCCCAGCGCGGACGCCAGGTACGCCTGATCGAACGCGGTCTCGGACATGCTGCCGGGGCTGAGCACCACGACCGTCGGATCATCGACTCCGGGAGGGGCGTAGTCCAGCAGCGCCAGCCGCAGCGTCTGTACGAACCTCGAGATCGGCCTGGGCGCGCAGTCCTGGAACAGCTGCGCGAACGTCCGGGAAAGGATACGTCGATCGGCCAGCGCGTACCCGATCCCCGACGGCGCCTGCGTCCTGTCCGCGAACACCAGGTGGGTGCCGTCGACGGTCCGCCCCAGGTCTACCGCGTGCAGGAACAGCGCATGCGGTGCGGCAACGTTCAGGTGCGCGGCTTTGCGCAGGTAACCGGGGTGGCCGTAGATCATCTCCGGCGGCACCACACCCCGGGTGATGAGTTTCTGGTCGTGGTAGATGTCGCGCAGGAGCAGGTCGAGCACCGTCGACCGCTGGGCGATCGCCGTCTCCAGCGTCGCCCAGTCATTGCCGTCCACCATCAGCGGAGCCGGGTCCACCACCCAGTCACGGGTGACCGTGGTGTCGCCGTCGAACTCGTTGTAGACGATGCCCTCGTCGTGGACGGCACCGGCCAGCCGGTGCGCGGCGTCCCCGAGCCGGCCCGCGCCGCGCACACCGTAGCCTGCGACCAGTTCCGACCAGCCGGCCCGGATCCCACCGGCCGCGTCGAGCATCTCGTCGTACGATCCCGATCCGGCATCAGCCCGGTAGCGGTCGAACACCGCGCGTACGGCGTCGCTCGCGGCGTCGATGCCAGGTGAAACGGTCACCGAAGAACTGTACGTGCGCGCCTCAGATCCAGAATGCCGGGGACCCCCGAGTCGATCGCGCCGCGCGCCATCCGTTCACGCAGCACACCGATGTCGACGTGGCCGGCGGTGTGCCCGGATGCCTCGAATCTGCCGTTTCGCCGCGATTCGGCCTCGACGGCGTTGACCGGCGGCCGGTCGTAGGCGCGGCCACCCGGATGCACCACGTGGTACGTCGCGCCGCCGACGGACCGCCCGGCCACCTGGTCGACGAGGTCGAATGTCAGCGGGGTGTCGACGGTGATCGTCGGATGCAGCGAGCTCGGCGGCTGCCAGGCCCGGAACCGGATACCCGCGACCCGCTCCCCGGGGATGCCGGTGGAACGCAGCGGGATCGGGTGCCCGTTGCAGGTGAGGATGAACCGGTCGTCCTCACCCCCGGACACCCGCACCTGCACCCGTTCGACCGACGAGTCGACATAGCGGGCGGTGCCCACGCCGGTCGACTCCTCACCGAGGGTGTTCCACGGCTCGATCGCACCGCGCAACTCCACCTCGTGGTCGCGGATCTGCACGGTACCCAGCCGTGGGAAGCGGAACTCGGTGAACGGGGCCAGCCAGGCGGTGTCGAACTCGTATCCCGCCTCCCGCAGGTCCTCGGCGACGGCGCCGATGTCGCGGATCAGGTAGTACGGCAGCAGGTATTTGCCGTGCAGGTCACCGCCATGCCGGATGAGCCGGCCACGGTAGGGCTGGTCCCAGAACCACGACACGAGCGAACGCACCAGCAGCGACTGCACCATCGCCATCCGATGATGCGGCGGCATCTCGAACGCCCGCAGTTCCAGCAGCCCGAGTCGCCCGCGCGGCGAGTCCGGGCTGTAGAGCTTGTCGATGCAGAATTCGGCGCGGTGGGTGTTGCCGGTGATGTCGGTGAGCAGGTGTCGCAGCGCCCGATCGGTGACCCACGGGTTCGGTGGGGCGTCGACGCCTGTTCCCGGCTCGCCCTTGGTCGCCAGCCGGTCGATCTCGGCGAACGCGATTTCCAGTTCGTACAGCGCCGATTCGCGGCCCTCGTCGGCGCGCGGCGCCTGCGACGTGGTGCCGACGAAACGCCCCGAGAACAGGTACGACAGCGCGGGATGGCGCTGCCAATACGTCAGCATCGACACCAGCAGGTCCGGACGGCGCAGCATCGGCGAGTCGGCGGGGGTCGGGCCGCCGAGGGTGATGTGGTTGCCGCCGCCGGTGCCGCCGTGGCTGCCGTCGAGGTCGAAGCTCTCGGTACCGAGTTTCACGTGCCGGGCATGCTCGTAGAGCGACTCGAGCAGGTCGGACTGTTCGGCGAAACTGGTGGTCGGCTGGATGTTGACCTCGATGACGCCGGGGTCGGGGGTGACGGTCAGCGTGGTCAGGCGGGCGTCGCCGGGCGGGCCGTAGCCCTCGACGACCACCGGCGTCTTCGCGGCCGCCGCGGCGTCCTCGAGCATCCCGATCACCGCCAGGTACTCCTCCAGGTACGACGTCGGTGGCAGGAACACGTGCAGCACATCACCACGTACCTGCGCGACGAGCGCGGTGCGCGGCAGGAACTGGCTCGGGTCGGTGCGCTTCACGATGTGCCCGACGGTGCCGCTCACATCGTCGGGCAGATCCGGCCGGCGCACCGACGGATCGGACTCGAAGACGGTGGGGGCCGGTCCCCAGGACAGCGAGTCGAGCGGCAGGCGCAGGCCGGCCGGCGATGTTCCCGGGGTCAGGACGATCCGGCCGCGGCGCATCGTCCACTTCGCCGACTGCCATGCCGTGCCGTCGTCGGACCTGTTGAGCGGCAACACATACGCCGTGGGTACGGTGACCGCTTCATCGAGCCTGGCCAGCAGTGACTGCCTGGCCTTCACCGAGTCGGCGGTCGGATCGAGGTCGTCGGCCTCCTCGTCGGGTTCTTCGATGTCGACGGCTGCCTCGGCGAGGGCGACGGTGAGTTGGGTGACGAGAGTGGGATCGCTCGCCGGGTCACCGGGCGGGAGCGCGGCCAGCTCGCGCATCCGCGCCAGCGGATCCTCGAACGCCGGCATCACCTGAGTGGCCGGCAGGCCGAGCGCATCGGCGAACGCCATCAGCAGTGCCCTGGCCCGTACGTGTCCGCCGCCTTCACCGGGTTGCGGACCGGAGGTCTCGGTGTCGATGGCGGCGCGCGTGGTATCCATCGTGGTCCACGGGTCGGCGAGCAGTTCGGGCCGGCGCCAGATCGGTTTGCCGTCGGTGCGCCACATCAGCGCGATCTGCCAACGCGGCAGCGGCTCGCCCGGATACCACTTGCCCTGGCTGCGCTGCACGAGTCCGCCGGGCGCGTAGTCGTCCTTGAGCCGTTCGGTCAGCTTCGACGCGAGCAACCGCTTGTGCGGTCCGTCGGCCGCAGTGGTCCATTCGGCGCCGGTCTGGTTCTCGGTGGAGACGAAGGTGGGCTCCCCGCCCATCGTCAGGCGGACGTCGTTGTCGTGCATCCGTTTGTCGAGCCGGCCACCCAGATCCAGGACCTTGTTCCACTGCTCGGGTGTGTACGGGAGCGTGACCCGCGGGTCCTCGTGGAAACGGGTGACCGAGTTGGAGAAGTCGAGGGTGGCGTGGCATGGACCGGTCGCACCGGTGATCGGTGCCGCGCCCCCGGGATGCGGGGTGGCCGCGAGCGGGATGTGTCCCTCGCCGGCGAACAGGCCCGACGTGGGGTCCATGCCGACCCAGCCCGCACCGGGCAGGTACAC
Source organism: uncultured Gordonia sp. (assembly GCF_937858515.1). Classification (NCBI taxonomy): domain Bacteria; kingdom Bacillati; phylum Actinomycetota; class Actinomycetes; order Mycobacteriales; family Gordoniaceae; genus Gordonia; species uncultured Gordonia sp. The sequence goes on from NZ_CALLZT010000149.1 coordinate 10,264, forward strand.
CTCGGCCCACGCGTGCAGGTCGGTGAAGTCGGCGTCGGGCCCGGACGGACCGTCGATGGCCTTGATGTCGGAGGTCAGCTGCACGAGGTAGCCGGAGACGAACCGGGCGGCCAGCCCCAGGTGCCGCAGTAGCGCGACCAGCAGCCACGCCGAGTCGCGGCACGAACCGATCGCGCTGGACAACGTGTACTCGGGCGTCTGCACACCCGCTTCGAGCCGGACCGTGTAGTTGACCGCCGAGCAGACCGCCTGATTGATCGCCACCAGGAAGTCGATGACGCGGGTCTTGCCGGTGGGCCGGTACTTCTCGGCGAAGACGGCCACCTCGGGGTGGATCGGTGCGCCCGAGAACTCGCCTTCGGTGACGCCCGCCGGGCGCAGGTAGATCTCCAGATCCCGACGCAGATCCTCGGGATACTCGAAACCGTAATTCTCGGCCCAGTCCTCGACGAAGAAGTCGAAGGGGTTGATCGCGGTGAGATCGGCGATCAGGCTGACGGTGATCGACAGCTTCGTCGACGGGTTCGGAAAGACCAGGCGCGCTTGATAATTGGCAAACGCATCCTGCTGCCAGTTCAGGAAGTGGTCGTCGGGTTCGATCGTGAGCGAATACGCCTCGATCGGTGTACGCGAATGCGGGGCAGGACGAAGGCGCACCACGTGTGGATAGATCTTGACGGGCCGATCGAATGCGTAACTCGTCCTATGTTCCAGCGCGACCTTGATTGTCATCCGAGCACCTCCACAGTCATGGTGAAAATCTCATCACACATACCGTTGCCTCGCTTGGCATGCGGACAACACCGACGCCGGATCACAGCCTGGACGCGTGTGGGAGGCACCCGGCCGGATGCCTCCCACACGTCGGGTTCGTTCAGGTGCCGACTACTCCGCGGCGGTGGCCTGCTGATCGGCACGCACCGCGGGCTTGGCGTCGATACCGGACTCCTTGCGCTGCTGCGCGGTGATCGCCGCCGGGGCGTCGGTGAGCGGGTCGACGCCGCCACCGGACTTCGGGAAGGCGATGACCTCGCGGATCGAGTTCTCGCCGGCGAGCAGTGCGGTGATCCGGTCCCAGCCGAAGGCGATGCCGCCGTGCGGGGGTGCGCCGTAGGCGAACGCGTCGAGCAGGAAGCCGAACTTCTCCTGCGCCTCGTCGTGGCTGATGCCCATGATCGCGAACACCTTTTCCTGGATGTCGCGCCGGTGGATACGGATCGAGCCGCCGCCGATCTCGTTGCCGTTGCACACGATGTCGTAGGCGTAGGCCAGCGCGGCACCCGGATCGGTGTCGAGCAGTTCCAGCGATTCGGGCTTGGGCGAGGTGAACGCGTGATGCACCGCGGTCCACGCACCCGAGCCGACGGCCACGTCGCCGGAGGCGGTCGCCTCGTCGGCGGGCTCGAACAGCGGGGCGTCGACGACCCAGGTGAACGCCCAGTCGCCGTCCTTGATCAGGCCCAGCCGCGAGGCGATCTCGCCGCGCGCGGCACCGAGCAACGCCCGCTGTGCCTTGACCGGTCCGGCGGCGAAGAAGATGCAGTCGCCCGGCGCCGCGCCCACGTGCTCGACGATGCCGGCACGCTCGGCGTCGGATAGGTTCTTGGCGACCGGACCGCCGAGCGAACCGTCCTCCTGCACCAGGATGTACGCCAGACCCTTGGCTCCGCGCTGCTTGGCCCACTCCTGCCAGGCGTCGAGCTGCCGACGGGGCTGCGAGGCACCGCCCGGCATGACGACGGCACCCACGTACGGGGCCTTGAACACGCGGAACGGGGTGTCGGCGAAGAACTCGGTGCACTCGACCAGCTCGATGCCGAACCGCAGGTCGGGCTTGTCCGAGCCGTAGCGGCGCATCGCGTCGGCGTAGGTCATCCGCGGGATGGGCGTGGCGATCTCCACACCGATCAGCCTCCACAGGGCGACGAGGATCTGTTCGGCCAGCGCGATCACGTCGTCCTGGTCGACGAAGCTCATCTCGACGTCGAGTTGGGTGAACTCGGGCTGGCGGTCGGCGCGGAAGTCCTCGTCGCGGTAGCAGCGCGCGATCTGGTAGTAGCGTTCCATCCCGGCGACCATCAGCAACTGCTTGAACAGCTGCGGCGACTGCGGCAGCGCGTAGAACGTGCCGGGCTGCAGTCGTGCGGGCACCAGGAAGTCGCGGGCGCCCTCGGGTGTCGAGCGGGTCAGGGTCGGGGTCTCGATCTCCACGAAGTCGTGGCCGGCCAGCACCCCGCGGGCGGCGGCGCTGACCTGCGAACGCAACCGGATAGCCTTGGCCGGCCCTTCGCGGCGCAGGTCCAGGTAGCGGTGCCGCAGGCGCGCTTCCTCGCCCGGCGATTCGTCGAGCTGGAAGGGCAGCGGAGCGGACTCGTTGAGCACCTCGAGCGTCACCGCGTTGATCTCGATCTCCCCCGACGCCAGGTTCGGGTTCTCGCTGCCCTCAGGACGTTCCTCGACCACACCGGTCACCGCAACGCAGTATTCGGCACGCAACCGGTGCGCCACCGCGGCGACGTCCTCGTTACGGAACACCACCTGCACCAGCCCCGAGCTGTCACGAAGGTCGATGAAGACCACGCCACCGTGATCGCGACGGTGCGCGACCCAACCGGCGACTGTGACGGTCTGCGAGGCATCGCTGCGGCGCAACGATCCGGCGAGATGTGTGCGGAGCACTGGGGGTCCTTCCAAAGGGTGGTTACTTTCGGCGCGGCCCCCGACGAGAGAAGGCCGTCGCACGTGCGTGCATCGAACGCGTGCGGGCGCCGAATCGGCCCTTCCATCGTGCCCCATCTGGCGCGCAGGGCCACAACCGCCTCCCGGCACCGGGTCCACGACACGACCCGCGCGCTGTCCAGCGCATTCCTGCGCGTGACCGGGCTCTCGTCATGCCATGATGTTTCCCGTGACTTTCAGCGGCAGCGGATCCATCGAAACCGGCAACGTCTCCGGCGGCGGAGGCGGTGGCGGCCGGGGCGGGCGCATCGCGCTCGGCGGCGGCGCCGGCGTCCTCGTGACGATCGTGGCGCTGTTGTTCGGCCTCAATCCCGGCGACATCATGGGCGGGGGCGGTGGATCGTCGGACGACACGGCCGTGGTGTCCGAGATCGACAAGCACCTTCAGTCCTGCACATACGAGAAAGCCAACAGCGACACCATCTGCCGCATCAAGGCCACGACGGTCAGCGTCGACAGGGTGTGGACCGACCTGCTCAAGGGTTACACCGAGCCGAAAACGGTGATCTTCTCGGACACGGTCAACACCGCGTGCGGCGCCGCGTCCTCCTCGACCGGTCCGTTCTACTGCCCCGCCGACAAGACCGCCTATTTCGATCCCACCTTCTTCGACATGCTCGTGAAGATGGGTGGCAGCGACGGCCCGCTCTCGCAGATGTACGTCGTGGCCCACGAGTACGGCCATCACGTGCAGAACCTGACCGGTTCCCTGCAGAAGGGCAACAAGATGGGCTCACACGGGGCCACGTCGGGTTCGGTGCGCATCGAGTTGCAGGCCGACTGCTACGCGGGTGTGTGGGCCTATCACGCAGACAAGGGCGACGACGCGCTCCTGAAACCGCTGACCTCCGATCAGATCGCATCGGCCATCCAGACCGCGCGCGCCATCGGCGACGACACTATCCAGGGTTCCAACTCCAATCCGGAAAGCTGGACGCACGGTTCGTCCAAGCAGCGGGTGAAGTGGTTCAGCACCGGCTACAAGAGCGGCGATCCCAACTCGTGCGACACCTTCTCGGCGAGCGATCTGGGCTGACCGGTTCGCCCGATCCGCGGCATCGCCCGAAGCTGATTCCGCACCGGCCATTGCACTTAGGGTTGACTAAGTAAGCGCGTCTTTATACGGTTCACCCCAGTCATTCGACGATTTCGATCCTGTGAACGAGGGAGCTGTGATGCGGCGGATTGTGCGCGTTGTGTTGGTCGGGCTTTTCGCGATATTCCTGTCCGCCGGGTTGGTCTCACCTGCCTCGGCCGACGTGTCGATCCGCAACGGCAAGGTCGCCGACCTCTACGTGCGGTCCGCGCAGCCTTCGGTGGCCCAGATGGAACGTCAGTACGCGGCCTTCTGGAACCCGAACCTGCCGATCAATCCCAAGTTCGAGGTCAGCCTCAACGGCAACAACCCCACCGTGCAGAAAAACCTGCGCCAGGTGATGTCGATGAGCCGTTCCTACGACTTCTTCTCCATCCAGGGGCGCGTCCTGGGTAAGCCGGTCGTCAACGGCAACCGCATGTCGTTGCGCGGTCGTGGCGTCATGGCCGGCTTCCCCGCTCAGTCGTTCACCTACTACTACGTCCGTCAGGGCGGGCTGTGGAAGTTCGATTGGAAGGCCAACTGCCGGGCCTCGGGCTGCAACGGCGTCAAGAACTGGGGCTACTGAACCCCCTGCCGGGCGCGCCGGCGATCCCCCGTCCGGGGATCTCGGTGTCGGGGGTGTCCAAGCGTTTCGGCGACAACGTGGTCGTCGATGATGTCACCCTCGGCGCCGGCGCCGGCTCGCTCTCCTACCTCCTGGGCCCCAACGGGGCGGGTAAGACGACGGTGCTGCGGATGGTCGCGGGTCTGACCACGCCGGATGCGGGCTCGATCACGGTCGACGGCCGTCGTCTCCGGGATTTCGCGCAACTCAAACGCGCGATCGGTTTCGGTCTCAATCCGTTCGCCCACAACCCCAAACACACGGCGCTCCAGCACCTGCGATGGCAGGCGCGGCTGGCCGGCGTTCCCCCCGGCGACGCCGACAGGGTCCTGGACCTGGTCGGACTGGGTTCCGTGGCAGGACGACTGACCGGCAAGTTTTCCTACGGGATGTTGCAGCGCCTCGGAATAGCCACCGCACTGCTCGGCGATCCGCGGTGCGTCGTGCTCGACGAACCCGCCAACGGTCTCGATGTCGAGGGCACTCTGTGGCTGCGTGAACTGTTCCGGACGCTCACCGCGCAGGGCAAAGCTGTGCTGGTGGCATCCCACAGCCTGTCGGAGGTCGAGATCACCGCGGACCGGATCATCATCATGGGCAAGGGCCGGGTCCTGACCGACGCGAGCCGCACCGAGGTGCTCGCGCTCGGATCGGGTCCCCGCCGGTTGGAGTCGGCGTACCTGGCCATCACCCGCACCAGCGTCGACTACGTCGCAGGCGGTTCAGGGTCATGACGCACCGCAGACCCGACACAGTGCCCGTGCCGGCGGTGCCGCGAGTTCCGGGCTCGGCGAATCCGGTAACACATCTGCTGCGCGCCGTCCGGGCCGAGTTCGCCAAGCTCGGTCACCGCAGTCCCCTGTGGTACGCCGTACTCCCCTTGGCCGCGTTCATCCCCGCGGCCCTCAATTTCGGTATCGCCAAGGCCGCCCAGCTCAACAAGATCGACGGCAGCGGCGGCATGGACACCAACAACGCCGCGTACTGGATCATCGTGTTCTCCACGTTCATCCTGATGACCGGCGCGGTGACCTCGTTCTGCGGCGAGTTCCGCGACGGCACCGTCGAGCTGGCCTTCGCCGTCCAGCCACGCCGATGGTTGTTACCCGTCGCCAAACTCATCGTCTTCGGCGGTATCTCGGGTATGGCCTCGATGATCATCACATTCGGCATCATGTGGGGCTACCACCTGCTGTTCCCCGATGTCTGGGGCCGTGTCGACGTGTTCTCCTACGACGGTGTGCGCCTATGGCTCGGTACGCCGCTGCTCACGGTGCTCGTCATTGCGCTCGGTCTCGGATTGTCGGCGCTGTTCCCCCGCCCCGGCCTGGTGGTGATGCTCATCCTGCTGTGGAAGTTCGGCGTCGAGAAGTTCGTCGAGTTCTTGCAGGGGGACTTCGGAATCCTGCTGCAGCGCTGGTCACCGTTCCGCAACGCCGAGATCGGCGCCGGTCAGATGGTGACCTTCGACAGCCCGTTCGGTGGTGCGCTCGGTTCGATGCTGTATTTCGCGGCCATCGCCATCGGCTTCTTCATCGCCGGCGTGGTGCACCTGGCCAAGGCCGATCTGCGCAGCGGCGACTGATCTTCGTCCGAGGACGCACGATGACGGTGATCCCTATCGGGCGAACCGGAACACGACGGTGTTCAGCAGGCACGGCAGCGGCTCGATGGCCGCCACCCGCAGCACCTGACGGGTCGCGTCGTAGTCCACGCCCTCCGATTCCCAGTCACCGGTGCAGGCGCTGCGGCCCCGCAGCGGCAACGTCAGAGCCGTCGACAACCGTGCCGAGGTGACGTCCCCGCCGAGCGGCGCCGTCAGGTTGACCGCATGTACCGTCTTGACCGGCCGATCGTCGTCCACGCACAGCAATGTCCGCTCGTTCATGAAGTCACACGACTGGATGTCGCCGACGGTGCGGTCGAACCGGATCTCCCCGAGATAGCGGATCGTCGAACCATCGGGCTGCCCGACGGGATTGGCGAACACCAGCAGCCGGCGCTGCTTACCGAACTCCCCGGACACCAGATACTTGCCCGACGGCGAGACGGTGGCGAAGGAATTGTTGCCCTTCTCCCCCGGCCGCACCCGATGGAAGTACGAGCGACTACGACCGGCGGCATCGGTCACCACGAAGAGCTTGCGTCCCGACGACAGGTTTTCGTAGGCGTCATAGATTTGACCGCGATGGATGTCGTGGTCCCCGATGTGGTTCCAGCCCGAGAGCGCGAGATCCGGACGGATCGACGTGTACCCGCGAACCGTGAGCCGCCCCGACGCGGTCGTGGCAAGCCCCTGGTTGGCGTCGATGCTCGGATAGCCCGACGTCCCGGCCAGGCGCCATGCCGGAGCAGCCTGCGCCACCGGCGCTGCGCAGAGCGCGACGGCCGCCAGCGCGGCGGTCACGATCGCGGTGAGTGCTGTCCGAATCCCCCGACGACCCCGGATCAACCCGATATGTCCACTTGTCATGGTCCTGCATACTAGTGGTCCACATCACGTTGGCCGGGGTCAACCGGGTGTTCAACTGACCGCGGGCCCGGTCGCGCGGCTACTTGGCGTAGTCGTAGAACCCGCGGCCGCTCTTGCGGCCGAGATAGCCCGCGTCGACCATCCGGCGCAGGAGCGGCGGCGGGGCGTAGTGCGATTCGCGGAACTCGTCGTACAGAGACTCGGACACATCGAGCACGATGTCGAGGCCGACGGTGTCGCACAGGGCCAGCGGACCCTGCGGATGCGCGCATCCGTTGACCATGCCGGTGTCGATGTCTTCCTTGGATGCGTAGCCGCTCTCGAACATGCGGATGGCGCTCACCAGGTACGGGATCAGCAGTGCGTTGACGACGAATCCGCCACGGTCACCGGCCTGGATCGGCTTCTTGCCGAGGTTGTCACGGACGTAGTCGGTGACCTTCTGCGCCGCCTCGGGTGCGGTGGCGAGGCTGGAGATGATCTCCACCAGCGGCATTACGGGCACCGGGTTGAAGAAGTGCACTCCCACCACGCGGGACGGGTCGGCGACCTCCTTGGACACCCGGATGATGGGTATCGACGAGGTGTTGGTGGCCAGGATCGTCTCCTTCGGGGTGACCCTGTCCAGGTCGGCGAAGAACGACACCTTGAGGTTCTCGATCTCCGGGAGCGCTTCGATGACCAGTTCCCGATCGCTGAAGTCGTCGACGGTCGTCGTGGTGCTCAACCGGGCCAGCGCGGCGTCGGCGTCGGACTCGCTCAGCTTGCCCCGCTTGACGCCACGGGCCAGGGACGCCGCAATCCGGGCACGCGCCGCGTCGGCAGTCTCCTGGTCACGTTCGAGGATCAGGACCTGGTCGCCGGCGCGGGCCGCGACCTCGGCGATTCCGGCGCCCATGGTGCCTCCGCCGACCACACCTAGCTGCGTCATATGGCTGTTCTCCAATCTCGGTGGATGCGAGCCGGGGCCGGGTGCCTCTCGACCGCACTGTCACCGGGTCGATGATAGTGAGGCCCCGCGCTCGCGGGGCAGGGCAGGCTCAGGCCGGGTCGGCGAGCTCGCCGTGCGGTCCCGGGTTGACGCGCGTGCCGCGCGGATATCGCACCACGGTCTCGTCGGCGAAAACACCGATGACATAGCCGATTCCGTCGCCGTAGGCGACGCATACCAGGTAGCGCAACACATGCTCGGGAACCCGGCCGGTGGGCATCATCACCGGGACACTGATCCCGGACACCACAACCCGCTCATCCGGGTGATCAGCGCGTCCGACGATGTCGCCGGGTCGCAGGTGTTCGGGGTGAACGTCCTCACCGGACCGGGTGCCGACGTCCGAAGTGAGCTCTGTCATGGGACGACACTAACAACCCGCGCCGGTTTCGGGCAGCGACTCATCCCGCGGCCGACCCAGTCTCCCGGTGGTCGACGGAGAGGTCGGCAAGGGTCGGCACGGACACCGCGATGTCCTGCGGGGTCGCGCCGCACTCGGCGAGTTCATCGAGCCAGACCGTCATGTTCGGGTTGACCGGCCAGCGCTTCGCACCGCCCAGTCTGTCGAGTGCCGGCTGCGCCAGGAGCACACACCAGGCGCGTCCGTCGTCCGGGCGCGGCTTGGTCATCACCGCCCGCTCAGCGGGTACCGCCTCTTCGTACTGTTGTTCCCACCGCTGGATTTCGTCGGCGTCGACGGGGTCGACCATGGGCGCGAAGTTCCGCCAGCCGCGTCGGAACCTCTTCAGCAGATCCGACGGCATCCGTCTGCCGTATGCTGCCGCGAACCTGCTGAAGACGTTGGCGATGCGATAGAAGACGGTCAGCGAATTGTGCGCCTCCTCGTCGAGTTGACAGCGGTTGGGCACGATCCGGTCGAGGTCGAAGGCCAGTCCGGTCTTGGTTGCCTCGGTGACCATCCAGGCCAGCGTCCGGTCGCCGAGTACGCAGTTCTCGTAGCCGCCGCCGACGTCGGAGTGCACACCGTCGAACCACACCTGCACCACATCGCGACTACCGCCGTCGGCGTTGATGCGGCCCCACAGGCATGGCGCGAATGCCCGTCTGCGTTCGGCGGCGGCCAGCGCCTGCCGGGCCACGAGCACCTGCTCGCTCAGTCGTACGTCGTGGAAGCGGTACCGGCGTCGTGTCGGTCCCGGTGCTCCCAGCGCCCCGACGGTGTCGAACACGCCGAGGAACGCGATGGGCACCGGTTCGTGACAGAACGGTGCGAACTCCTCGTTCTCCTTGTCCCACTCCGGGTTTCCCCTGAACCCCGGATCGAATCCGGACTTGCGCCGCGGCCGTTCGCGGTACAGCTTCAAAGCCTTCGGCAGTTTTCCGGAAGCCACGCCCTTCGGCTTGAGCAGTCCGATCGTGGCGATCATCCCGACCAGACTGCGCGCGGTGTAGGCACCGCGGCTGAACCCGAAGACGTAGACCTTGTCACCCTTCTCGTAGTTCAGCGCCAGGAACCGGTAGGCGTCGACGATGGCCGAATCCAGCCCGATCCCGAACGCGCCGCCCACGAGGCGCTCGGTCTTGCTGCCGCCGGTACCCACGCCGGCCCGGTAATAGACGATCTGCGGCTTTCCGTCCGCGTCCACCGGCGCCACGGCGCGGGCGATCTTCTCGATGTTGGACACGTCGACGTCGTCGGCACGTTTCCACGTACCGTCACAGCACACCACCAGCGTTTTCATCGGCCCTCCCAGGTCATGTTCCGACAGTACGAACGGTCACGAGGTGTGTCACGGGTAGTCGGCTACTCGATCACCGGACGCGCGTGGCCGGTCACCCACGTAGCACCGGCGCCGTGCTCAGCTATCACCGGTGAGGAACGCCGCCAGCGCCGCGCGGTCACCGACACCGAGTTTGGTGCACGCCCGCAGGACGTGACCTTCGACGGTCCGCACCGACACCACCAGTCTGTCGGCGATCTCCCGGTTGGTCAGGCCTGCGGCGACCAGGTTGGCGACCTCTCGTTCCCGGACGGTCAGCGGCAGCGGGTTGGCCGACTCCACCACGGCCGGGGTGTGCAGGCCACCACACTGCGCCGACAGCCTGGTGGTTGTCTTGGCCGAGGCCGCCAGCGCGGTCCGCTCACCCACACTGTCGTGGAGGGTGGCCGCCGCGGCAGCCGAATCGGCCGCCGACAACAGCGCACCGATCCGCTCGAACTCGGCGGCGCACCCGTCGAGCGCACCGGCATCGGACTCGACGACGGCGCGCGCATGCCGCGCGTACAGCCCCACCAGGTCCCCGTCGATCTGCGCCGCCAGCTCGGCGAGGCGGACGGGCACCTCTTCGTCGGGAGTACCGAACCGGGCCACCGCGTGCAGGGCTTCAGCCTCGATGGCGAACTGACCGCTCGCCGCCGCCGCGGTGGCGGTGGTGCGCGCGTGCGTCGTCGCGGCCGACACCATGCCCTCGGATGCGTACTGCCACGCCTGTGCGATCTCGAGCATGTGCCGGAAGACCTCGACGGCCGGACCCGAACACGAGCGGGCGGCGGCAAGGACCCCGGCGGCTGCTTTGGAATCACCGAGCGCCGAATACGACTGTGCGAGATAGATTCTGCCGGGGAAGACCCACGACAGCCTGTCCTGGTCCGCCAGCGCCGCCATGGTCTGCTCGATCCGCTCGACCGCGGCGGGGAACCGCCCGCGTGCGACGTCGACGGCGGCCATGTGCGTTCCCGATAGTGCCCAAGCCAGATACTGTCCGGCGGAAGAGAATTCGACGTACTGGTCGGCCGCGGACTGGGCCGCTGACAATTGTCCGGTCAGCGTCAGCGCCAGAATCTCACCGAAGCCCGCCGGAAATCGCAGTACCCCATCGGTGCTCGTCTCCGCGCTGTGCCCACGACGGGCGATGGCGGCCACCTCGGCGCCGCGGCCGGCGAGGGCGCGCGCGAGCCCGCCACCGAAGACCGCCCACTCGGTGGCCCACGGCAGCGGCGCGGACGCGTCGAGCACCTTGTCGGACAATTCGATCGCACCCGCGATATCACCGGTGAAAAGCGCACAGGCCGAGGCGATTCCGTCGACGATCTGGCTCAGGACCGGATCGGTGATCCGCTCCCGGACCAGCGCGAGCACATCGTCGGCGGCGCTCACGTCGCCCTGACCCCAGAACAGGTTGCCGATCCGCTGCAGTCCCCAGACGAGGAGTTCGCCGTCGTCGAGCGCTGCCGGGTCGTATCCGGCGAGCACCGCGTCGGATTCGGTATTGCGGCCCTTCCACATGAGTGCTCGCGCAAGCAGACTCGCGGCTATCACGCCCGCACCCTCGTCGACGGCGGCGCGTGCGAACCGCTCGCCCATCGACACGTCGGCGAGCATCAGCGAATCCCGGGCAGCCGCGGCGAACAGCTCGGCATCGGCGTCGGCATCGCTCTCGAGAGCCAATCCGGCGAGCCGGATACGATCCGAGGCCGTACGCAGCGGACGGGTACGCAATGCGGAGACGAGTTTGCCCCGCAGACGACGGGACGCCGCGAAGCCGAGCCGCTTGCGAATCACCTCGCCGAAAAGGGGGTGGGCATAGCGGACGGTCAGTGCCCGGCCGTCGCGGCCGATCCGGATCAGGCCGGCGTCTTCGGCATTCTCCACCGGCCGCTCGCCCGCCAGCTCCATGAGGACGTCGAGGTCGATCGGCTCGCACAGCGTGAGCAATTGCAATACGTGCGTCACGTCGTCATCGAGCCTGTCGATGCGGCTTTCGAGCAGGGCTGCAAGTTCGGAGGTGATCGTGGCCCGGCCGCGAAGCTGCCACACATTGTTCACCTCACGCAGGCTTCCCGATTCGACGGCGCCCTGCACCAGGTGCCGCAGAAACAGCGCGTTGCCGCCGGACGCGTCCCACATGAGGTCGGCCGACAGACCCTCGAGTCGTCCGCCGAGGACTCGTTCGACCAGTTCGACGCTCTGCTCCTTGCTGAACGGTGTCAATGCCACCCGGACGACGTGGTCGTCCTTCCACAGCGATGTGATGGCGTCGGGCACCGCTTCGCCACTACGTACCGTGGCAATGATATGGACGGCCTTGTCGATGGCCAGTTGATGCAGCAGCGTCGCCGACAGTTCGTCGAGCAGGTGGGCGTCGTCGACGCCGATGACCGGATGTCCGTTCGAGAGCAGGGATTCGCGGGCGGCGGCGAGGTAGGTGACAGGATCGCTGGAGGTTGCCGGCCCCACCAGATGCGCGAACACCCCGAGCGGAATGCTGCGTGCGGATACAGTGCCCGCAACCCAGCGCACCTGCAGTTCCATTCCGTCCACGGCATATCGCGCCAGTGTCGTCTTGCCGACCCCCGCATCGCCGGTCAGCACGACGCCGCAGTGGCCGTTCTTGTCTCCGAGTGCGTCCCGGATCCGAGCGAACTCCAGTTCACGCTCGATCATCGGCCAGTTGTTCCCCATGGGCACAATGTAGCCCCCATCACCCAGGTGCTCCACAGCAATACCGCAGCTGCGTAAAGGTCCGAAATCGTTGCGAGCGATATTTATTAGCAAAGCTAGGGTAATGCGTCGCGAAACGCTGCGAGATGAGCCGATCGGTGGCACTCTGAAGAAATAGTGACTCCCGACACAGGGTTGCCTAACTTTTCTGGATTGATTCCAGAAAACTGATGACAAACCGCTGCGGCGCGCCTACCGTAGGTGAGGTGAGTGAGCAATCCACCTTCGCGGACCGAATCCGTGGCAGCGGCCTTCGGGTGACGCGGCCGCGGGTCGCCGTTCTGGAGGCCGTTCACTCTCATCCGCACGCCGATACCGACACCATCGTCGGTGCGGTGCGCTCCACACTGCCGGATGTCTCGACCCAGGCCGTTTACGACGTACTGCGGGCCCTGACCACTTCGCGGCTGATTCGCAAGATCCAGCCGTCCGGTCATCTCGCGCGCTACGAGGCCAGGATCGACGACAACCATCACCACGTGGTGTGCCGACAGTGCGGGACCATCGGCGACGTCGACTGCGCGATCGGCCAAGCCCCTTGTCTCACACCGTCGAACGACCAAGGCTTCGTCGTCGATGAGGCCGAGGTGATCTATTGGGGCCTGTGCCCCGACTGCTCGGCGACCCGGACCGAGACCGCCTGACCCAACCCTGTCCAGCCCCGACCCACTCCAACAAGGACCACCAACCAGCCCCCACGATTTTCCCGCTTGGCCGAACGATCAATACTGCGGCACAGCCATTTTCGCAGTCCAACCATCGACCGAACCCCAATCAGCGCGCCGGAGACCCACTTCCGGCGGGCAGTCGACTTACCTATTTTCTCGGTCGATCACCGAAAGGATCATCAATCTCATGAGCGAGACAACCGACACCCCCCAGACGCCGCAGGGCGGCACGGCACCGTCCGGCGGATGCCCGGTGGCCCACGACACCATCGCACCCCCCACCGAGGGCGGCGGCAACCGCGACTGGTGGCCGGGCCTGCTCAACCTGAAGCTGCTGGCGCACAATCCCGATGTCGGAAATCCCCTCGGTGGCGATTTCGACTACGATAAGGCGCTGGAAAGCCTTGACGTGGAAGCTCTTACGGCCGACGTCAAGGCTCTGCTGACCGATTCGCAGGACTGGTGGCCCGCCGACTTCGGCAATTACGGACCGCTGTTCATCCGCATGTCGTGGCATGCGGCCGGTACCTACCGCGTGTCCGACGGCCGCGGCGGCGCCGGTGCGGGCATGCAGCGTTTCGCCCCGCTCAACAGCTGGCCGGACAACGTGGGCCTGGACAAGGCGCGCCGTCTGCTGTGGCCGATCAAGAAGAAGTACGGCAACGCCCTGTCCTGGGCCGACCTGCTGGTCTTCGCCGGCAATGTCGCACTGGATGCGATGGGCTTCAAGACATTCGGTTTCGCGTTCGGCCGCAAGGACGAATGGGAGCCCGAAGAGGTGTACTGGGGCCCGGAGGCCGAATGGCTCGCCGATCGGCGCTACAGCGGCGAACGCGACCTCGCCAACCCGCTCGCAGCCGTGCAGATGGGCCTGATCTACGTCAATCCCGAAGGGCCCAACGGCAATCCGGATCCGCTCGCCTCGGCCATCGACATCCGCGAGACCTTCGGCCGGATGGCGATGAACGACGAGGAGACCGCCGCGCTGATCGTCGGCGGGCACACCTTCGGCAAGACCCACGGCAACGGTGACGGCGACAAGGTCGGTGCCGAGCCCGAGGCCGCACCGATCGAACAGCAGGGTCTGGGCTGGGTCAGCTCGGTGGGTACCGGCATCGGTCCCGACGCGATGGGCAGCGGCCTGGAGGTCATCTGGACGCACACCCCCACCAAGTGGGACAACAGCTTCCTGGAGATCCTCTACAGCAACGAGTGGGAACTGTTCCACAGCCCCGCCGGCGCGCAGCAGTGGCGGCCCAAGGACAACGGCTGGGCCAACTCGGTACCCGAGCCGTTCGGCCCTGGCAAGACCCATCCGTCGATGCTGACCTCCGACCTGGCACTTCGGTTCGACCCGATCTACGAGAAGATCACCCGCCGCTGGCTCGATCATCCCGACGAGCTCGCCGATGCGTTCGCCCGCGCCTGGTTCAAGCTGATCCACCGTGACATGGGCCCGGTCGACCTGTACCGCGGACCGCTGGTGCCGTCCGAGCACCTGCTGTGGCAGGACCCGATCCCGGCCGAGACCGCCTCCACCATCACCGACGCCGATGTGGCGACCCTCAAGGGTCAGCTCGCCGAGTCGGGGCTGACGGTGGCGCAGTTGGTGTCCACCGCGTGGGCCGCGTCGTCGTCGTTCCGTGGCAGCGACAAGCGCGGCGGCGCCAACGGCGGCCGCATCCGCCTGCAGCCGCAGGCCGGGTGGGAGGTCAACGAGCCCGACGCCCTGGCGCAGGTCATCGCCAAGCTCGAGGAGATCCAGGCGGCGTTCAACGCGGCCGGTGGCAACACCGTCTCGTTTGCCGACCTCGTGGTGCTCGGTGGCAACGTCGGCGTCGAGAAGGCCGCCAAGGCGGCCGGTCACGACGTCGCCGTCCCGTTCACCCCGGGCCGCGGCGACGCGACACAGGAGCTGACCGACGTCGAGTCGTTCTCCTACCTCGAACCGCGCGCCGACGGCTTCCGCAACTACCAAGGCAAGTCGTCGCAGGTCCCGGCCGAGTACGAGTTGCTCGACAAGGCCAACCTGCTCACCCTGTCGGCGCCGGAGCTGACCGTCCTCGTCGGCGGGCTGCGGGTGCTCGGTGCCAACTACGAGGACTCGACGCTGGGTGTGCTGACCGATCGGCCGGAGACACTCACCAACGACTACTTCGTGAATCTGCTCGACATGGGTACCAAGTGGGAGCCCTCGGCCGACGACGACGGCACCTACGTGGGTACCGACCGCGCCTCGGGCGAAGCCAAGTGGACCGGCAGCCGCGCCGACCTGATCTTCGGTTCCAACTCGCAGCTGCGGGCCCTGGCCGAGGTCTACGGGCAGGACGACGCCGCGGGCAAGTTCGTCGACGACTTCGTCGCCGCCTGGACCAAGGTCTCCAACCTGGACCGCTTCGACGTCTGAGTCCGACCCCTCGAAACCCGGTGAGACGACGATGTCCTCTCACCGGGTTTCGTCGTGTCCGAACCCTCAGGCGAACTGCCACGCCGCCGCGGCCGCAACGGCGCCGGTGGCATTCAGCGCCCAGTGCAACGCGATCGGTGCGATGAGGCTGGTCGACCGGTGCCGCAGCCAGCTCAGCACCAGCCCCGCGACCGCCGTCGCCACCACCGCCCCGACGATCCCGGCGATCTGCCCGAACGTCCCGCTGCCGAGGACACCGGAAAGTCCCTGGTTGCCGCCGGTCAGGCCCCGCGACGACGCGATGTGCCACAGCCCGAATGCGAACGCCCCGACGAAAAGCGCGTACCGCACGCCGAGCAGGTGGGTCAGACGACCGTGCAGGACCCCACGGAACGCGAGCTCCTCGGGGATCACTGTGTGCAGCGGGATCACGATTCCGGCCGCGAACAACGCGGGTAGCACCGCGTTGTACTTCTCCGACAGAAAGAACTGGCGCAAGGCCGGCACCGCGACAACTGCGGCGACCACCGCGACCACCACACCGATCGCGGCCGCCGCGTACGGCAGCGACGGACGGATCTGCGAACGCGCCAGACCCAGGTCGTCCCACCCGAGCCCGGACACCCGGGCCAGCACAACGAGAACGACAGCGGCAACGGGCACCACCGCGTAGTGGACGGCGGTGGGCAACTGCCCGAGGGCGACGAGAAGGTTGGCGGTCACGAGTATCGCGATCGTCGCGACGATCCAGAGCACCGAACCGAGCCGCGACCGCACCATCAAATCCTCCTGAACATTCGCCGACCACTGTGACGGCTCAGGGATTCAACCGATCACGGAACCGGAAAGTTCCCCGATCGAGACACCCCCGATCGAGACCCTTCCGTAACCGGTCGCCGTATGGCGGCCGACCGCTATGTCGGCGATCACATATTTCACCGGGCGCATTCTTCCGGCCGTGGCTATGCTGGTGCCTTCCCCCAGGGAAGGAGAAGGTGACATGACCTCCGGACACATCCGGCTCACCTCGCACAGCGGTGGCGCCGATGCCCCCCAAATCCATTGGGGTGCAAGAACAGCCGACGAGCGCGGACCGGTCGTGGGAACGACGATCACCCGCGGGCATCGCAACGTGATCGGCACGCACAGCGGGTCGTACAGCGTGTACCGGGCGCTGGCGGTGGCGGCCGGGGCGCTGTCCCGCGACCATCGCGCCGACCTGACCAACACCTCACCCACCGACCATATCGGCCCCTATCCGCAGTGGAGCGACCCGTCGGCGATCGTGAGCCTGGACCCGTGGGGTGCGATGGTGGCCGACGCATTCTCGGGCTACCTGGCGCGAGGCTTCGACATCCGGCCGACAATCGCCGTCACCAAGGCGCACGTGATCCTCCCCGAGATCACCGAGGCCATCGCCCGCGGTCGGCTGACCCCGGACGGTTCGGTGCTGTTCGACAGCGGTGCCGCCCTCGTCACCAAGGTGGCCGTCGAACCGGTGTGGTACCTGCCGGGGGTCGCAGCCCGATTCGGTTGCGGCGAAGGCGAATTGCGCCGAGTGCTGTTCGAGGAGACCGGCGGCATGTACCCGGAGCTGGTCACCCGCTCCGATCTGGACGTATTCCTGCCGCCGATCGGCGGGCAGACCGTCTACATCTTCGGCAACGCCCGCGATCTCGCCGATCCCGACGTCGAACTCACCGCCCGCGTGCACGACGAGTGCAACGGTTCGGACGTGTTCGGCTCCGACATCTGTACGTGCCGGCCATATCTGACGCACGCCATTGAGGAATGCATCCTCGGCACCCAGCGCGGTGGCGTGGGTCTGGTGTCGTACTCGCGCAAGGAGGGTCGCGCACTGGGCGAGGTGACCAAGTTCCTGGTGTACAACGCCCGCAAACGCCAGGAGGGCGGCGACACCGCCGACCAGTATTTCGCACGCACCGAATGTGTTGCGGGCGTGCAGGATATGCGGTTCCAGGAATTGATGCCCGACGTCCTGCACTGGCTCGGTATCCGCAAGATCCACCGGCTGGTGTCGATGAGCAACATGAAGTACGACGCGATCACCGGTTCGGGGATCGAGGTGGGTGAACGGGTCAACATTCCCGACGAGCTGGTTCCCGCCGATGCCCGCGTCGAGATCGACGCCAAGATGGCCGCCGGATACTTCACGCCGGGCCCCGTACCGGATGCGGATGCGCTCAAGCAGGTCCGCGGCCGGGGGCTCGGCGGATGACGGCCACCGAGGTGACATCCGCTGCGACGGACGTCGCCGCGGTGTTGCGCAGTACCACCACGATCCGCGAACGCGCCGGTCTGCTCCTGGAACGTGCGCGGGCAGGTGATTCTCGCTGGTTCACCGTCGACGACGCCGCGGTCACGGGCGCCGCGCACGAGGTGGCGGAGCTGACCCGATCCCGCTTTCCCGACCTTCAGATCCCCTATCACAGCAGGTGGCGGCACTTCGAGGCCGGCGGCGTCGATCGCCCCGCCCAACTCGAAGCGCGGCTCACCGGCCTGGACGCGCACGACCGGGCCCGCACCCTCATCGACCTGACGGTGGTCAGTGTCCTGCTCGACGCAGGTGCGGGTCCGGACTGGTCCTTCCGGGAATCGTCGCCGGACGGTGACCGCATCTACACCCGGTCGGAAGGTCTGGGTGTGGCGAGCTGGCACGCGTTCCTCGCCGGAACGTTCTCGTCGGCCCCCGATACCGCGCTGCGTGTCGACGCCGCCGGTCTGCGGGCGCTCACCGCCGAACAGCTGGCCGCGGCCTTCCAGGTCGGTGCGGACAATCCGCTGGTGGGCCTCGACGGCAGGCTCGACGTCCTGCATCGCCTGGGCGACGTGCTGGCCGCCGACCCGGACGTCTTCGGCTCCGACGGCCGTCCGGGAGGCCTCCTCAAGGCGATCACCACGGGCGGGCCGGTGACCGCCGAGACGGTCCTCGGTGCGGTCCTCGATCACCTCTCACCCATCTGGCCGTCGGGAAATACCTACACCGACGATTCAGGAAACGCTGTGGCACTGGGTGATTGCTGGTATCACCCGGCGCTCGACGGGTGCTCACCGGCGCCCGGCCGAATGCCGTTCCACAAGCTCTCGCAATGGCTCACCTATTCATTGATCGAGCCGCTGGAACTGAGCGGTTTCCCGGTCACCGGTCTCGACGGTCTCACGGGTCTGCCCGAATACCGCAACGGCGGACTACTCCTGGACACCGGCGTGCTGACCCTGCGCGACCCGGATTTCGCCGATCGCCCGTGGCGGGTGGACGACGAACTCGTAGTCGACTGGCGCGCATTGACTGTCGCCCTCCTCGACGAGATCGCCGGCGAGGTACGCGCCGAACTGGGTGTCACCGCAACACAACTCCCGCTGGCCTGCGTCCTCGAAGGCGGCACCTGGGCTGCGGGCCGCGTCACCGCCGGACGTCTGCGCGGTGGCCTACCACCGTTGACCATCATCAGCGACGGCACCGTCTTCTAGAGACAGGAGCACACAGTGGAACAACTGACCGTCATCGATCACCCGCTGATCGAACACAAACTCACCCTGATGCGCCAGAAGGAGACCTCCACCAACGACTTCCGGCGTCTGATGACGGAGATCTCGACGCTGATGGCGTACGAGGTGCTGCGCGACATCCCGATGCACGAGATCCCCATCGACACCCCGATGGAGTCCACCACCGGCCGGGTGATCGACGGCAAGAAGGTGGTGATCGCGGCGGTGCTGCGGGCCGGTTCACAGATCGCCGACGGCATGCTGACGGTGGTCCCGGGCGCCCGCATCGGCCACATCGGCCTGTACCGCGACCCGAAGACGCAGGTGGTGGTGGAGTACTACTTCAAGATGCCCGGCGACCTCGGCGAACGCGACGTCGTCGTCACCGACCCCCTGCTGGCCACCGGCCATTCGGCGGTCGCCGCCGTCGACCGCCTCAAGGAGTACGCCCCCAGATCGATCAAGTTCGTGTGTCTGGTCGCCAGCCCCGAGGGCCTGAAAATCCTCACAGAGGCCCACCCCGACGTCACCATCTACACCGCCGCGGTAGACCGCGAACTCGACGCCCACGGCTACATCCTCCCCGGCATCGGCGACGCCGCCGACCGAGTCTTCGGCACCGACTGATAAATCTGGGAGCCCCATCTCACCAGACCCTTCGTGACGCGGTCGGCTCCTTCGTCGCGCGACGGCTCCTCAGGGATCAAGAAGGCACCCTCACCACACTTCTTGATCCCCCAGACCCGAACCAACACAACCAACCATCGTGATCCCGAAGACCCCAACCAACACGACCAACCATCTCGATCCCGAAGACCCGAAGCGACGCGACCAACTATCTCGATCCCGAAGACCCGAAGCGACGCGACCAACTATCTCGATCCCGAAGACCCGAAGCGACGCGACCAACTATCTCGATCCCGGAGACCTCAAACGACGCGACCAATCATCTTGATCCCTGAGGCCGAAGCGACGCAGGAGCGAGGGTCACGAAGGGTCAGGTGACCTACCCACCTGACGCAACCACACATACGGAACAATTGCGACCCATGGCACGACACATCGTCGACGCAATGGACCGGCACCAGGTCCCGATCTACATCGCCGCAATCGCAGCAGGAGCCGCCGCGGGAGCCAGCGCACCCGGAACCACCGAGTCCTTCTCGGTTGCGATGAACCCGGCACTGGCCGCACTTCTCTACGTCACCTTTCTGCAGGTCCCGATCGCCTCCCTCGCCGAGGCGGCACGCGACACCCGTTTCATCTCGGCACTGCTCATCGCCAACTTCGTCGTCGTCCCGCTGCTCGTGGCGGGGCTGCTCCCACTGCTACCCGACGACGACGCCGTCAAGATCGGCGTCCTCCTGGTCCTCCTGTGCCCATGCGTCGACTACGTGGTGGTGTTCACCGGCCTGGCCGGCGGCGACGCGGCACGACTCGTCGCCGCAACACCGCTACTCCTTCTGGCCCAGATGGCCCTGCTCCCCCTGTACCTGCGGATCTTCCTGGGCGACGACATCACCGACGTCCTGGATGTGCGCCCGTTCGTCGAGGCGTTCGTGATCATCATCGTGGTGCCCCTGCTACTGGCGTGGCTGACGCAGTGGGCGGTAAGCACGGACGAACACCGAGCCGTCGCGCGCGGCTGGGATCGCTGGCCGCAGGCGGCCGCCGCCACGATGGTCCCGCTGATGGTGCTGGTCCTGCTCGTGGTGACCGCCTCGCAGGTGCCCCATATCGACGGCCGGGCCGGCGATGTGGCCCGGGTGGTACCCGTCTACGCCGTGTTCCTCGCCGCGATGATCTTCCTCGGCGCAGCGCTGGCACGGCTCTGGCGGCTACCGGCGTCCCGTGCCCGTGCGGTGGCGTTCTCGGGCGCGACCCGTAACTCGCTCGTCGTGATGCCGCTGGCGATAGCCCTGCCCGCCGGTATGGAGATCACCGCGGCGGTCATTGTCGCCCAGACCCTCGTGGAGGTCGTCGGGATGGCGATCTGCGTACGCGCCGTCCCCGCCCTCATCAAGAACTGACGATCACAGGGGTCCTGTGGGCAGCTGCCGGCGGACCAGTTTGCCGGTGGGATTGCGGGGCAGTTCGTCGACAAACACCACATCGCGGGGCACCTTGTAGCGGGCGAGGTGCGTCTTGACGTGCGCCTTGATGTCCTCGGGTGTGGGATCGGCACCCTCGGCGCGAACGATGAAGGCCCGCAACCGGGTTCCGAATTCGTCGTCGGGCACCCCGATGACCGCGACGTCGTCGACGGCCGAGTGTTCGGCGAGCAGGTTCTCCACTTCGAGTGGGTATACGTTCTCGCCGCCGGAGACGATCATGTCGTCGTCGCGGCCCTCGATGAACATCAGCCCGTCGGCGTCGAAGCGGGCCATGTCGCCGGTGGACATGTAGCCGTCGATGATCGCCTTGTTGCGGCCGTCGGTGTAGCCCTCGAACGGGACGCCGTTCTTGACGAACAACCGCCCGCGGACGTTGGGCGCGGTGATCTGGTTATCGTCGGCGTCGTAGAGCCGCAGGCGGCTGGAAATCGGTGCGCGCCCAACGGTTCCGGGCGCCTGACGCAGTTCGTGAGGCTGTGCGATGGACGCGATCGCCACCTCGGTGGAGCCGTACAGGTTGTACAGCACGTCACCGAACGCGTCTTGGATCGCCTCCGACACCGCCGGCGACAACGCTGACCCGGCGATGACGATCACCTTGAGCGCCGAAAGGTCGTACTTGCCGAGCACCTCGGGTCCGAGCGCGACCATACGGTGCAGCATCGTCGGCACCGCCACCAGCATCTCGACCTTCTCGGCGGCCATCGTGGCGACGGTCTGCTCGGCGTCGAAGCGACGGCGCAGCACCAGCCGATTGCCCAGCGCCAGGTTCACGCCACTGGTGGCGAATCCGGTGGCGTGGAACAGCGGCGAGACGATCATCGATGTTCCCTTGCGGGGGAACGGAATCCGGTCGAGCAGCAGTACGCTGGCGAACGGCGACATCGCACCGCGGGTGGCCCCCTTCGGCAGCCCGGTGGTACCGCTGGTCAGGATCACCAACCCGGCGGCGGCATCGGGTTCGGCCGGTGCGGTGGTGTCACCGGTCGCCGCGATCGCATCGAGAGTGAGCACACCTTCCGGGGCGTCGCCGTCGACCCAGGTGAGGACGCGCGGCAGATGCTCGGGCAACGCGTCGGCGAGGGTTGCAAACTCCTCGTCGTAGAGGATGGCGCTGAGCTTTTCGCGTTCGGCGACCTCCACGAACTGGGTCGCGCCGAAGCCGGTGTTCATCATCACCAGCCGCAGCCCGGCCTTGCCGGCCGCTGCCATCGTGATGAGCAGGCCCCGGTGGTCGCGGGCGATCACCCCGATCACCGACCCGCGCTCAATCCCCTTGGCCAGCAAGGCATTTGCCAAACTGTTGGATTGCTTGTCGAAGTCGCCGTAGGTGATGGTGCCATGTTCGTCGGTAACCACCGGATCATCGGCAAACTTCTCACCACCGTTGACGGCCAGCGCGGCCATCGGTCCGAGCCGTTCTCCCCGCTTGGCCGCGAGCGCCACCCGGTGCGGTCTGCTGAACTCCACGAGCCCGTGGCCACGCAGCACCCGCACCAGCCCGACGACGTCGGTCACCGACTCTTTCAAACCACCCAGTGAAACCATGCCCACTCCCCAATCATCGCCGCGAGGCGTTCTGTCGGGGGTAGCCTAGCGAGGTATCAGCCGTTTGGAAACATTTCGTCGTTCTTGTTCCATTGACCAGCCCGCCGACACTACTCAGGCGTGCGGCACGTCGGCCGACAGTCCGCCGTCCATCACGAACTCCGAACCGGTGGAGTACGACGATTCATCGCTGGCCAGGAACACCACGAACGTCGCAACCTCACTCGACTCGGCGGACCGGCCCATCGGCACCTTGACCATGCCCTCCGGAATCCCTTCCGTCATCGGGGTTTTGATCAGGCCCGGGTGGATGGAGTTGACGCGCACATTGTGCGGTGCCAGTTCGAGGGCGGCCGATTTGGCCAAGCCGCGCACACCCCACTTGGACGCCACGTAGCCATGCGCCCACGGACTGCCGCGCAGACCCTCGACAGACGACACGTTGATGATGGAGCCGCCACCGCCGTCGATCATCGGCTGCGCGACGCTCCGGATACCGAGGAAGGTGCCGGTGAGGTTGACGTCGATGATCTGCCGCCACTTCTCCACCTTGAAGTTCTGGATGGCGGCACCGTTGACGATGCCCGCGTTGTTCACCAGCACGTTGACGGTGCCGAATTCGGCGATGGTGGTGGCGACGGCCGCCTCCCAGTCCTCCAGCGAGGTCACGTCCAGGTGTACGTACCGCGCCGAATCGCCGATCTCTGCGGCCAATGCCTTGCCCTCGTCGTCGAGGATGTCGCCGATCACGACCTTCGCGCCTTCGGCCACGAGGGCCCGCGCATGGGCCGCACCCATGCCCCGGGCGCCGCCGGTGATGATCGCAACTTTGTTCTCTACTCGTCCCATGGCGAGCAACAGTACCGCCTGAATGCCGAAATTAGAACAAGTTCTAGCCATCTTCGGCGCCGCGTGATCTACTGATATGGACACCAGTCCGGACAATTGTTCATCTACCTGCGGAAACGTCCCGGACCTGCACACACATCAGTGGGAGGCAACACACACCATGGCCATTCGCGTCGGGATCGTCGGCACCGGAAACGCGGGCAGGCTCGCCCTGCGTCAGCTCATCGACGACAGCAGGTTCGAGTTGGTCGCGGTCAGCGTTTCGACCCCGGAAAAGGCCGGCAAGGACGCGGCCGAACTGACCGGAACCGCCGGCCCTGATACCGGCATCATCGCCGCCCTCGGCCTCGACCACGTGGTCGCAGCCCGCCCCGACTGCGTGGTCTATACAGCGATGGGCGACACCCGCCCGATCGAGGCGTTCAACGACTGCCGCCGCTTCCTCGACGCCGGCATCAACGTGGTCGGCACCGCGCCGGGCGGCCTGCAGTATCCGTGGGGTGTGATGCCGCCGAAGGCGATCGACAAGATCGAAGGATCGGCCCGCGAGGGCGGGGCGTCGATCTTCATCTCCGGCGTCGACCCGGGTTTCGCCAACGACCTGATCCCGTTCGCGTTCGCCGGCACTTGCCAGAACGTGCAGCAGGTGCGGTGCATGGAGATCGCCGACTACGCCACCTACGACGGTTCCACCGTCATGTTCGACGTGATGGGTTTCGGGCTGCCGATGGACCAGACACCGATGCTGTTCCTGCCCGGCATCCTGGGCATGGCATGGGGCACCACCCTGGCGATCCTGGCCGCGGGCTTCGGCGTCACCATCGATGAGGTGCGTGAGCATCACGAAAGCGAGCCCGCCCCGGAGACTTTCGATATCGCCGCCGGAACCATCGAGAAGGGCACGCGCGCGGCGGTGCGGTTCGAGATCACCGGCATGGTGAACGGGCAGCCGGCGATCGTCATCGAGCACATCACCCGCCTGCGCGACGACCTGCGGCCCGACTGGGCGCGGCCCGCGCAGGACGGTGGCTCGTACCGGGTGGAGATCGTCGGTGAGCCGTCCTACCGCGTCGACATCTGCCCCACCAGCAGCGTCGGCGACCACAACCACGCGGCGATCGTCGCGGGCGTCGGACGTGTGGTCAACGCCATCCCCGCAGTTGTCGATGCCGCACCCGGCGTGCTCACGGCACTGGATCTGCCGCTGATCACCGGGCCCGGGCTGGCCCCGGTCTGACCCCGCGGACCGCGGCCGCTACCGCGGGGTAATCTCAGGTGCCATGAGCGAGCATCAGTGGAAAGCGTTCACGGTCACCATCGCCGACGGCATCGCCGAGGTCACCCTCATCGGTCCTGGCAAGGGCAACGTGATGGGCCCGGACTTCTGGAACGAATTACCTGCGGTGTTCGCCGAACTCGACCGCGACGACGCGGTGCGGGTGGTAGTCCTCTCGGGTTCGGGCAAGAACTTCTCCTACGGCCTCGACCTGCCCGGCATGGCCGGTGATCTGGCCCCTGCCCTGGCCCCTGACTCCAGGGCCGCCGCGCGCACCCGTTTCCACGACATGATCCTGCGTATGCAGTCGGGTGTGAACGCCGTGGCGGACTGCCGCAAACCCGTGATCGCCGCCATCTGGGGCTGGTGCATCGGCGGCGGCGTCGACCTCATCACCGCCGCGGATTTCCGGTACGCCTCGGCCGACGCCAAGTTCAGCATCCGCGAGGTCAAGGTGGGCATGGTCGCCGACATGGGCACTCTGGCCCGGATCCCGGCGATCATCGGCGACGGCCATTTCCGTGAACTGGCACTGACCGGCCGCGACATCGACGCCGCCCGTGCCGAGCGCATCGGCCTGGTCAACGACGTGTTCGACGACGCGGAGGCCACCCTCGCCGCCGCCCGCGCGGCCGCGACCGAGATCGCCGACAATCCGCCGCTGGTGGTGCACGGCATCAAGCAGGTCCTCGACCGGGCACGCAGCGCCGCGGTCGACGACAGCCTGCGGTTCGTCGCCGCCTGGAATGCCGCGTTCCTGCCGTCCAACGACCTGTCCGAGGCGATCACGGCCATCTTCGAAAAGCGCAAGCCGAATTTCATCGGCGACTGAGCCGATCCGTCCGTCCGGGCCTACCTCCCGGACGGACGGGCTCTATCAACGCGGCCGCAGCCTGAACACCGGGATCTGCCGCTGCGTGCGCTGCTCGTAGAGATCGAAGTTGGGCCATACCGAACGCAGCACCTGCCACGCCTGGGCGCGTTCGTCACCGCTGAGTTCAGTTGGCACACAATCCCATTGCCTGCCGCCGTGCGAGACACCGATCGTGTCGGCGGCACGCACGTTGTACACCCATTGCGGCATGGAGGCGGCACCGAAATACGATCCGGCGATCAGTCGATCGGCACCGTCCGGGGCGGACAACAGCCGGGTGCGCCGCACGATGCCACTCTTACGCCCGGGCACATCGAGGGTGATGTTGGGCAGGTCGGCGATGTCGAGCAGGCTGTAACGCTGACCGGTTACCTTCTGAATAGCGCTGTCGCACTTGACGATCTGCGGCAGATACCGGGGCATCCATTCGATCGATCCGATCGTGACGGCCAGTCGCTTGCGTACTCCCATGCGTGACAGTGTGCCATCAGCGCCGTCAACTCCGTCATCCACAACCGCTGGGCTGTGGATACCGTGATCGCGCAATCGAGCCGCACGGCGCACTATTCGCCCATGGAACAAAACACCCTGCACGCCCGGCCACATCAACTCACCCGGACGCTGTCCACGGTCGCCGATCTCCGCGATGATTGGCTACGCCGCAAAGGCGACCTGACGTTCACCTACACCGCGCTCTGGTTCACATTTCTCGATTCGGACAATCGGACGATCCCCGCCCACAACACCGTCGACCTCGCGATCCGCCCCGATCCGCACGGAATCAATCTGCTGATGCGCACGATCGCCGAGATCTGCGAGGATGACACCTCCGTCGCATTCCTCCTCGTCAGACCCGGCGAGGACGACGATGTCTCCGCCACCGACACCGAGTGGGCGCGCCTGCTCAGCCTCGCCGCGCGCGAACACGGGGTACACATCCGCCCCACCCACCGCGCCAACAACACCACAGTCCGCGCCGTCGGCGGCTGGTAAGCCCCGAACCTGCCCCACCGCTGCTGGTTGAGGTGCCCCGGCTCTGCCGGTTGGGGTGTGACGAGCGCAAGCAACGAGCGCGCTCGTCTCACCTCAACCGGCGGGCCGTACCCTACGTCGTGATCGCAGCGGTGAGCGTCGCAGCGAGCAGCTTGGCGAACCCGGCGGGATCGGGCAGGTCACCGCCCTCGGCAAGCACCGCCATCCCGTAGATCAGTTGAGCCGTCGGCTCAAGTTCGGAGTGATCGGCCGACGCCGCGAACGCCTCGTTGAGCCCCTTGACCAACGCGTGATCGGGATTGATCTCCAGCGCCCGCTTGGTCTTGGGAACGTCCTGACCTGATGCCCGATACAGCTTCTCCAGCTGCGGCGACATCGAGAAGGTGTCGCCGACGAGGCAGGCCGCCGACTCAGTGAGCCGGTGCGAGATACGCGCCTCGGTGACGTCGTCGCTGAGCGCCTCACCCAGCCAGGTCAGCAGATCGCCGTATTCGGCTGCGTCCTTGGCCTTCGCGTCCTCGGATTCTGACTTGTCGGCGTCATCGAGTTCGTCGAGGTCCACCGCACCCTTGGCGATCGACACAAAGCTCTTGTCCTCGAACTCGATTCCCGACGCCGACCACATCTCATCGACCGGGTCGCTGAGCAGCAGAACTTCGATTCCCTTGGCGCGGAACGCTTCCAGATGCGGCGAGTTCTCGATCTGCTTGCGCGATTCGCCGGTCATGTAGTAGATCGACTTCTGTCCACTCACCATGCGGCCCACATAGTCGGCGAGTGTGGTCAGCGCTTCGTCAGAATTGGTGGACTCGAATGACGACGCCTTGAGGATGGCGTCGCGATTGTCGAAGTCGTTGACGAGGCCTTCCTTGAACACACGGCCGAAGTTCTGCCAGAAGGTCTTGTAGTCGTCGGGCCGGGTCGACTGGATGTCGGCGACCGTCGAGATGACCTTCTTGGTGAGACGACGACGAATGGCACGGATCTGCCTGTCCTGCTGCAGAATCTCGCGGGAGACGTTGAGCGACAGGTCGGCCGCATCCACCACACCTTTGACGAACCGCAGGTATTCGGGCATCAGCTCTTCGCAGTCGTCCATGATGAAGACGCGTTTGACGTACAGCGACACCCCGGTGGTGCGTTCGCGCATGAACAGGTCGAACGGCGCCTGCGTCGGGATGAACAGCAACGCCTGATATTCGAAGGTGCCTTCGGCCTTGAACGGGATGGTTTCGAGCGGGTCGTCCCAGGCGTGTGCGACGTGCCGGTAGAACTCCTTGTACTCCTCGTCGCTGACCTCATCCTTGGACTTGGCCCACAATGCCTTCCGCGAGTTGAGGGTTTCGGCCTCGACGGTCGTGGTTGTGACCGGTTCGGCGTCCTCCTCCTCGGCCGGGGTGGTCGTGGTCTTCTCGACGTCCATGCGGATGGGCCAGGAGATGAAGTCGGAGTACTTCTTCACCAGGGCGCGCAGCTTGTGCTGGTCGGCGTAGTCGTACAGGTGGTCTTCGGTGTCGACCGGCTTGAGTTGCAGTGTCACCGAGGTGCCCTGCGGGGCGTCATCGACGTCGGCGATGGTGTAGGTGCCGTCGCCGGTCGACTCCCAGCGGGTGCCGGTGGTGTCGCCGGCTTTGCGGGTGACGAGGGTGACCTTGTCGGCGACCATGAACGTCGAGTAGAAACCGATGCCGAACTGGCCGATCAGCTCTTCGGAGGCAGCGGAGTCCTTGGCTTCGGCGAGTTTGCGGCGCAGTTCGGCGGTGCCGGAGCGCGCGAGGGTGCCGATAAGCCCGATCACTTCGTCGCGGTTCATGCCGATGCCGTTGTCGACGACGGACAGCACCCGGTCGTCGGTGTTCGGCACGAGCTGGATGTGCAGGTCACTGGCATCGACGTCGAGGTCTTTGTCCTGCAACGATGCCAGGCGCAGCTTGTCCAGCGCGTCCGATGCGTTGGAGATCAGCTCCCGCAGAAAGCTGTCCTTGTTGGAGTAGATCGAATGGACCATCAGGTCGAGCAGCTGACGGGACTCCGCCTGAAACTCGTGGACCTCTGGTTGCGCACTCACCGAAATACCTCCGCTGTTCTCACTCTGGCGTCCTGTTCTGGGACGCTGTTCACCACGTGTTCGCGATCGCGAACGCGCCGAAATTCTACTTGGCGGTGCCGACACGACGCCGAAGGCCCTGTCAGCACGGGCCCGGTCCTTCTATGGTGGCTGGGTGGCCCCCCGACTGCTGTTCGTGCACGCGCATCCCGACGACGAGTCGTTGTGGACGGGCGGCACGATCGCGCGGCATATCGCCGCAGGTGGGGACGCCGATCTCATCGTATGTACGTGGGCGCCCGGTACGAGCCGGCACGCCGAGGTGGTGGACGCGGCCCGGATTCTCGGCCTGCCGCGCGAGCCGATCGCCCTCGGCTATGCCGACGACAGGATCCCCGAGTCGGCGCCGGGCGCGCCCCGCTTCTGTGAGGCCCGCTTCGATTCGCAGGTCCGGGTGATGGTCGAGCACATCCGCCGGCTGCGCCCGGACGCAGTGGTCACCTACGACCCGATCGGTGTGTACGGCCATCAGGACCACATCCACACCCACCGCCTCGCCGACGCCGCCGCCCGCGCCGCCGCAGTCCCCAACATCTATCGACGCCTGGGCGATCCGTGGCAGGTCAAGTCCATCTACGAGGTCACTGCCACGGCATGGATGATCGACATCCTCTGGGAGCACGTCTTCGACGACATGCCGGTAGAACGGCTACAGGGCACCCCGGACCACGAGGTCGATCTCCGCGTCGACATCGAGTCCGCCGCGATCGTCGACCGCAAGGAGTCCGCGATCAGCGCCCACCACACGGAGATGGACCGCAGCCTCGCCATGAAAGCCCTGATGACTCTGCCCCCCGAGATCCGCCGCACCCTCCTGGCCACCGAATGCTATCGCCGCCGCGACCTCACCCCCGGCGGCATCGACCTCCTCTGACGAGATACACCACCACATCGAGCACCTTCTCGATCCCCACGACCAGAGCGACCAACCGTCTCGATCCCCGAAACCGAAGCAAAAAACGAGCAAAGGACCAACCATCTTGATCCCTGAGGCCGAAGCGACGAAGGAGCGAAGAACCAACCATCTTGATCCCTGAGGCCGAAGCGACGAAGGAGCGAAGAACCAACCATCTTGATCCCTGAGGCCGAAGCGACGAAGGAGCGAGGGTCACGAAGGGTCCGGCGACCCGAGGCTCCCAAACGACACCGCGTTAACCCGTTCACAGGCGAGCCCACTCTTGCTAGCGTTGCTAGCTGGAGGTAACCATGGCAACGCTGACGATTCGCAATCTCCCGGACGAGACGCAACGTGCCCTCAAAGCCAGGGCCGCCCGCAACGACCGATCCATGGAAGCGGAGGTGCGTGACATCTTGCAGAACGCCGTCGCCTCGGAGCAGGACTTCATCACGGGATGGCTTGCCAGTGCTGAGAGCCTTCGTGGTGAATTCACCCTGCCCGACCGCTCCGCCGCTCGTCACGTCGATCTCGCCTGATGATTGTTGCTGACACCAACATCCTGTCCGAACCTCTGCGACCTCAGCCGGATCACCGTGTGATCCGTTGGCTTGCGGCGCACGCACCTGAACTCGCGATTACGACCTTCACGGTCGCGGAGCTTCGCTATGGGGTGTACCGGCTTCCCGTCGGACGTCGGCGGCACGCACTGGATGCGGCGGTCACCGCACTCGTGACGCAGGCCGGTGATCGTCTACTCAGCTTCGGCCCTGCCGCTGCTGAGCACTACGCCGCCATTCGCGCAGAGCGAGAATCGAAGGGTGTCCACGTCGGCGTCGAAGACACCATGACCGCTGCTATCTGCAAGGTGTCAAACTACCCGATAGCGACCCGCAAGGTCGCGGACTTCCAAGGTGCCGGCACCCCAATCATCAACCCCTTCGACTCACCCACCTGACCAGCCTTCCCGCGACCAAAACTTCGTCCCGCTCTTCGGATGTCGCGATATCGGAAGAGCGGGACGAAGTTTCGGTCGCGGGAGTGGTCGATGTGTTGGCTCTGAGACCGGCGGTGTCGGTGGTGTCCATTAGAGTTGTCCGGGTGATCACCGGTGAGCTCAAAAGCAAGATCGACCGCATCTGGGACGCCTTCTGGTCCGGCGGCATCTCCAACCCCCTCGAAGTCATCGAACAACTCACCTACCTGCTGTTCATCCGCCGCCTCGACGATGTCCAGACGCTCGCCGAACGCAAAGCGAACATCACCGGCAAACCCCTCGAGAACCCGGTCTTCGACCCAGACCAAACCCACCTGCGGTGGTCCCAGTTCAAGAATGCCTCTCCCGAGGTCATGCACCACACCGTCGCCAACCACGTCTTCCCACTCCTGCGGTCGCTCGGTGACGGCACCACCTACAGCGACCACATGCGTGATGCCCGCTTCACCATCCCCACCCCGGCCTTGCTGTCGAAGGTCGTCGACATGCTCGACGACATCCCGATGGCCGACCGCGACACCAACGGAGACCTGTACGAGTACCTGCTGTCGAAGATCGCCGCCGCCGGCGTGAATGGCCAATTCCGCACTCCCCGCCACATCATCGACCTGATGGTGCAGATGACCGCGCCCGGCCCGGCCGACGAGATCTGCGACCCGGCATGCGGCACCGCGGGCTTCCTGGTCGCGGCGAGCGAGTACATCCGCGACACCCACACCGACGCCCTTCTCGATGCCAAGCAGCGCAACCATTTCCACAATTCGATGTTCCACGGCTACGACTTCGATTCGACGATGCTGCGGATCGGTTCGATGAACATGCTCCAGCACGGCATCGAGTCCCCCGACATCCGCTACCGCGACTCCCTCTCCGAAGGCGCCAGCGACGACGCCGAGAAGTACACCCTGATCCTCGCCAATCCCCCGTTCGCCGGCTCCCTCGACTACGAAGCCACCAGCAAAGACCTCCAACGCGTCGTAAAAACGAAGAAGACCGAACTCCTGTTCCTGGCCCTGTTCCTCAAACTCCTCAAGCCGGCCGGCCGGGCCGCGGTCATCGTCCCCGACGGTGTCCTGTTCGGATCTTCAAAGGCGCACAAGACTCTTCGGCAGATCATCGTCGACGACCAGAAACTCGACGCCGTCGTCAAACTCCCCTCCGGCGTCTTCCGCCCCTACGCCGGCGTCTCCACCGCCATCCTGTTCTTCACGAAAACCAACTCCGGCGGCACCGACAACGTCTGGTTCTACGACGTCCAAGCCGACGGCTTCTCCCTCGACGACAAACGCAACCCCGTCGACGCCAACGACCTCCCCGACGTCCTCACCCGCTGGAACAACCTCAACGCCGAGGCCGACCGCCCCCGCACCGCCCAATCCTTCCTCGTCCCCAAAGCCGGCATCATCGCCCAGGGCTACGACCTGTCCCTCAACCGCTACAAAGAGATCGAATACGACGAAGTTGAGCACCGCCCACCGTTGGACATCATCGCCGACATCGAAAAGTTAGATGCCGAAATCACACAGGGCATCGCCGAGCTGAAAGCGATGCTGTGTCGACAGAGGTAACACTTGGAGATGTCGCTCAGTGGGGCAGTGGCGGCACGCCAAAACGAAGTATCCCCGAATACTTCGGCGACGGGACACCGTGGCTGTCGATCGCAGACTTGAACGATGGCATCGTCACGAGTGCCAAAGAGTCGCTCACTGCCGACGGGATTGCCAACAGCGCAGCCAAGATCGTTCCACCCGGAACACTCCTCGTCGCAATGTACGGCTCAATCGGCAAACTCGGTATTGCCGCGACCGAGATGGCAACGTCTCAAGCAATCGCCTTCGCGAAGCCCCGGGAAGACCTAGTTGACCGACGTTATCTGTTCCATTACTTACTTGCCCAGCGCCCAAGGCTGCAAGCCTTGGGCCGCGGCGGAACGCAAATGAATATCGGCCAAGCAGATCTCAAGGCGTGGCCGATCCCCCTTCCTTCCCTCCCCGAACAACGCCGCATCGCCACAATCCTCGACCACGCCGACACCCTCCGCACCAAACGCCGCCAAGTCCTCACCCACCTCGACTCGCTGGCCGATGCGACTTTCCTCGAAACGTTCGGACCTCCCCAGCTATGGCCGACCCACTGGTCGATGGGAACGATCGGTGAACTTGCCACAAACGTCGATTACGGAACGTCCGGCAAGGCGGGCGACACCGGTGAATGGCCGATTCTTCGTATGGGTAATGTCACCGATGACGGCCACCTCGACCTCTCCGATCTGAAGTACATCGACCTCACACCTGCAGAGATCCCCAAGTACACCGTGAGGCGTGGTGACATGGTGTTCAACCGAACCAATAGCAAGGAGAAAGTCGGCAAAGCCGCGGTGATTCGGACGGACGAGCCGCTTGCCCTGGCGGGGTACCTCGTCAGAGTTCGCTTCGACGACTCCGCATCTGCCGAGTTTGTGTCGGCGTATCTGAGGAGCCCACACGGGAAAGCAGTCCGGAAGAAATTAGCGAAAACTGCAGTAAACCAGGCCAACATCAACGCAACCGAGATGCAAAGAATAGCGATCGCGCAGCCTCCGGCATCAGTTCGCAAATCCTTCCAATCTATACTGGAATCAATCCACTATCAACGGATAGAGACTGAGCATGTTTTGGAAGCCGACAACGATCTCTTCATATCACTCCAATCCCGCGCCTTCCGTGGAGCCCTGTAGTCAGACATGGCTACCCGATGCACTACGGTAGACGCATGCGTAAAGCTGATCCCAGTCTCCTCGAACGGATGGACGTCCGTGCGGCACTCGAAACCGAAATCTCCAGCGCACAGCGAGACCTCCTGCCCGTCCAAGTCGGCGATCTGGCCGCCGAGAACCATCTCGACGAGGTTGCTCAGATCATTGATACCCGAGCCAAAGAGGGTAACGTGGGCACTGAGGCTGCACCAGTACTCGCGGCCAGCAAATGGCGTCACGGACGGCGGCCCGTAGCCGCGATACCGCTGCCAGAGCGCGTCCTCTATCGATCAGCTGCTAGACTCCTTGACGCAGGACTCGCCAAAGAGCGAGGAAAAGGCGACTTCTCGTCGTTCACTAGCGCGCCAGTCGAAAATGGCGACGACTTCGTAATTGTCACAGATCTCGCAAACTTCTACTCCTCAATTCAAATTGATAGACTTTCCCGCGTTCTTCTATCCAGGACCGGCGAGTGGTCGACTATCAACTGGTTAAATGACTTTCTACACGGAATCTCTCCTGACGTAGGTGGTCTCCCTCAAGGAAGTACGGTTAGCGATAGGCTCGCTGACACTTACGCAGATACGCTCTTACGCAGATTACGCCGCCGCGGCCTATCCGTCTGGAGATACTCCGACGACTTCCGCATTGGTGCGTCTAGCTATCAGAATGCGATCAACTCACTCGAGATCTTCGATGAAGAGGTTCGATCGATGGGGCTATTCGTCAACGAGCGCAAGACATACGTCATGAGTAGAGACAGATACGTAGAAAGTCGAGGTCGACAGCACGCTTTCCTCACCGAAGCATGGGAACAGAAGCGGGAAGAATTGACAACAGTCGACTTCTACAGCTTCGAGGTGCATGAACCGGCAGATATATCCGTGTTCTGCGGGGTCGCTTTGGACGAGATGGATGCGTGGGCCAAAGACATTGCGCACAACCGCGACAATGATCAAATACCACAGCCCGTCCGACTCGATCTGGGACTCGCACTGGCTGTCGTCACCATAGCTAAAGACCCCGCAGCACTGGTCTATATCTCCGACCTTCTACTAATGGAACCTCAGATGGCACACCAAGTCGCTGACTACCTCTATGTGATGTCGGAAACACACGCAAAAGCAGTCGATAACACGGTAATTCAGATCATAAAGAACGCATCCCTGAGTAAATGGACATCATTGTGGCTGTGCCACGGACTGAGCAACCCTGCGAGCGAACACGCTTCACTTCCCTGGGGATCTGACGATATAAATCCAGAGGTGAGGGACTGGATTAGGACTCTAACATGGCACAACGATGCGGTCGTTTCCTCCCATGCCACCTGGGCATTGGCAATTAACGGAGCCCTAACCAAGGAGGACTGGATACGCCTCAACTCTAAACAAGGGCCTTACAGCCAGCAGTATACAGCTGCGACACTCGGAAAACTCAGAAACACGAACAAAGAAAACAATGACAGTGGGGACCAGTTCGATGCCATAGTGCGGAAATGGGCCCAGTCGTTATGAATGAAAGTGGCGTAAGATCGCAGTACGCCGAGGATGTGTGCGAATTCGTTTGGCTGGCATTGGCAGCTTACGATAGGACACAGAGGACTACTTCAAATATTGCAGATTGGCAGCAAACTGGCAATGAACCTTCGAGAGCAGTACTGTCCGCAATATGTGAGATCGCCAGTTACGTAGAAGCCTTCGCTGCCGAATCGTTCATTGATCACGCCGAAACTGTTTCGTCGATGTGTGTAGAACCGATACCGAAGATCGTTCGAGAATCTGTTCGAAAGCCCCTCGAGAGCACATGGAAGGGAAGGCTGGAGTTCATTAAAATCTGGTTGGATCCGGAATATGGCAGCACCGATTCATGGAAGGAGTGGATGGGTTTCGTCGAGGCAAGGAATGCGTGGGCACACGGCCAAGGGAAACTGACAAAGCGCCAGCTCCAGAATCAAGAGGTCCGGGCAAACATTAAGCGCTCAGGCCTCACTGTGACGGATGGACTGATATCTGGAAGCGCCGAGGACGTAAGGAAGTGCGCATGTATAGCAGTCGAATTCATTGACTGGATTGACCAACGTGTGAAGCGTTCGTAGTTCTGCCACCAGTGTTCGTATCGCGGGTCACAATGGATCACTATTTAGCCATCAATGGCGACACCGAGCCCGTCAACTGACTGGCAAGAGCTGTAGATTTGATGAGGCACCGACCAGCTGAACGGACCGACACCCTGGTCGGGCAAGCCGACGACTGCGCTGTTGCTACCACGGTACGGCACTGCCCGCTCTTTTTAACTACCGCCAGAAATCACGTCGGGGGGTTGTCTATCCTACTTCTTCTCTTCGTCCGCCTTGTCAACATCGTCACCCTTACCACCCTTTTCGCTCTTCATAACGCCGTCAGGTGTCCACTCATCAACCCCCTTGAGTGGACGCCCTAAGAGAAACAGTACGCCCGGAGAAGCGACAAATACCGTGAGCGCAAAGATGACTCCAATTAGCTGATAGCCAACACTTGCACTCGCCTGCACCTTCCCGGCCACGTCCCGGATCACGAAACCTGAAAATACGAGTAACGCTACCGAAAGCCCGGCGGCAAAAAACGCTAGCTTCTTCCAAGCCTCCGCCTGCTCAACTAGCTTCTCCGCCATCAAGGCAACGGCTCGTAAGTATCTGCGACGGATCTTCGCATCCGACTCTGGAATCTTCTCAAAGACGGAAGAGAGCGTGCTAACAGCACTGTGCGGCTCCTGCGTCATGAAAGCCTGGAGGCCGTCTCGTGGTAGCGGTCGTTTGCTCGAATCCACTAGAATCGCTGCGTCTGGAATAGCTGCCACCGTGGCCGCGGCATCCGCCCAAGATTCAAACTCGAGCAGATAGATCACGTAATCGTCTTCACCGTCACGAACCAGATCAGTTTCTGTCCACCCGGCTGCCTGCAACCTGGCTTCACCTTCAGTGTCGTCCTTGCGGATCTTGTACGAAACGGTCGGCATGATGTGTTCCCCTCAGCTATGGGTCTTGTGTCACGAAACTCTACTCTCAGACGTAGCTTTCGGTCAGACTTTTAGGAACGATGCTCCGACCCACAGCCACACAGTAGGACCTCCGAGCACCAGCACGAACACCCAGTCCACGATCTCGTCCCCGTCGTGGGCGCGCTCGCTCCAACATACGCTTCGCCTCGGGGTTCGCGGCCTCCGCCGCGCCCGCTGGGTCGTACGTGAACAGTGCCACGCCCACCTCGTCGGCGTAGTCCAGAGCTTGCGTGCTGCAGCCGGACGCGCTGAAGAAGACGAGCTCGTCTGAGCCAGTGCCGTGTGCGCCCACAAGGTTCTGAACGTCTGGGAGACGTGTGGCCCCGCTCTTCCATTTGACCTGCGCCAGACCACGGGAGGAGCGGACGTCGATGGCAGGTCCGCTAACTACGAGACCGGCCGCCAGGCAGCACATCCACGCGTCTCGAACGCAACGTCAGTTGCGCTGATGGTGACGGTCGTCGGTCCCGTGGGGTTGCCGTTCGCGATGAGATCGGTGAACTCGCCACTGGTTCCGCTGAGCCGAGCCCAGTAGCAGCCATCAGGATCACCTTTGGTCCGGTAAGTTCCGGCCTTGATGTCCTCGCCAACCATCCAGGTGCCGTCACCGAAGGTGTCGCCCGAATCCTCGTCTTCCGTTGTGGTCGGCGTGGCGGTGACGGTCTCGGTCACCCGCTTGGTTGTTTCGACGGCTTCGGTCTCGTGCACGGTCTGAGTGACCGTTACGGTCATCGCCTGGGCTGCCTGCCGGGTCCCGCCGTCGTCCCCGGTCTGGCCGCCGATCAGCGCTCCGGAGGCCACCCCGACGAGCAGGATTGCGAAGGCTCCGACGATGAGCCGTATCCACGACTTTCGCCGGCCGTCGGATTCTCGGCTCGGCGGTTCGACGAAGCCCGGAGCCTGATGCTGGTCGCCGAAGGAGTAGTTGGCCACCGCCCGACACTATTTCAGCCGGGCAACCTCCACAAATAGCCCGTCCGGGCGAACTGCATAGGACCGCACCGAAATGTGGGCGACTGCGCAGTTGTCCACAATATCGGCATCACGGCTGGCGACAACAGCGATAGCCAGGTCAGTCCGTTTCGGTGGTCCCGTATCGTCGCCCGCCAAATGACTCGCCATCCTCGTAGCCTGACCCCCCATGCGCGCGAAGGTGCTCGTATCGACAGTTCATGCACCGCTGTAGTGGACTTCTTCGCCGCAATCTGAAATATTCGAACGTATCGAAATAGTTTTCGTTTTGTTCGTTCAGAGAGGTGGTCCGGCATGACAACGCAATCTCAGCTCTCGTCTGAGACGTTCCTGCCCGAGCATGTTGATCAGCTCGCGCCAGTGCTGAGTTTCCTACAGACCCATGAACGTTCAGCGGGGATGACCGCCTCGTCTTCGTATGCCCTGGTCGGGGACGACGGGCACGATCGAATCGAGCTTCCCGGGAACCTTCACCAGGTTCTCAAGCGGGTGGTCGAGGCAATGTCACAGGGTCGAGCTGTCACCGTGGCGCCGCAGAGCATGACTCTCACGACGCAGCAGGCCGCCGACCTGCTCGGTGTGAGTCGGCCGACCATCGTCCGATTGATCAACGACGGACATATCAATGCTGAGCGGGTCGGCAATCGGCATCGGCTGCTGCTCGATGATGTGCTCGCCTACCGGGATGCTCGCCGGACACAGCAGTACGATGCCATCGCCGCGACATCGGTGGCCATCGACGCCGAAGACGACCCAGCGGTCGTCCGCAAGCAGTTGCGTGAGGTCCGTAAGGCCGTCGCGGCACGTCGCAAGACGTCGAAGAAGGTCGGCTGACACGATCAGCCATGTTTGTAGCCGTACTCGATACCTGTGTCCTGTGGCCAAGCTTGCAACGAGACCTTCTTCTCTCGCTCGCAGCCGAGAGTCTATACCGCCCCGTATGGTCAGATGCCGTCCTGGAAGAACTCGAGTTTCACGAGACGCTCAAACTCGTTGACCGCGGCATCGATCCTGGCGATGCCGCGGCGCGCGCAGCGCACCTTGTCGAGCAGATGGCAGCCGCATTCAGTGACGCCTGTGTCTCCGGGTGCTGGACGGCTCGTTCGGGCTGCCGGACCCAGACGATGAGCACCTTGTGGCAGCAGCGGTTGTCGGTGGTGCAGAAGCCATCGTGTCCGACAACATCTCAGATCTTCCCCGAGGGAAAGTACCCGATCGGATCCGCGTTGTCAGACCTGCCCTGTTCGTCGCCGACATTGTCGCGGTGTCGCCTGACGCTGCGGTTCGTGCGCTGCAGACGATGATCAGACGCCGCACCAATCCTCCGGAAACCTTCGAGTATGTACTCGATGTACTCGGACGACGATACGGGATGCTCGACGCCGTCGAGACGATACGAGCTGCTGCTCATTCACCGTAACCTTGTGATTGCTACGAGGTCGGCCGCCAAGTCCTGCCAGTTCCACGCCCCTTCGTCTCGAAAACCACGTCACTCGCACCGAGGGCTACCGCCGGCGGCCGTAGGCGTGGCGTTCGCCTTCCACAAGCCCGAATCCGACACCATTCCCGTGCTGCAGACTTCGTCCTGGCAGGTCCCCGATAGTCGGTCCAGGCCGTTGTAGAGCCAGTTCCTACAGGTGATCGCTCACGCGATCTCACACACCACCGGGTGGTGGGTGCAGGTGCATCCGGCAGCGTACTCGGCCGGGGTCTTGTAACCCAACGCCGAGTGCCGATGCCGACGGTTGTGATCGTCCTTGAAATCCCCGATCACCACCCGGGCCTCCAACACACTGGTCCAGCAGTTGCGGTTCAAACACTCATCCCGAAGACGACTGCCCGAACGATTCGACGAACCCGTTGTTCCATGGCGTGCCCGGCGGGATGTAGCTGATACCTACCTTCCCGTCGCAAAACTGTTGCAACGCATGCGATATGAACTCCGGTCCACTGTCCATCCGCAACACCTTCGGCGCTCCGCCGACGGCCGCAAACACCTGCTCGAGCTCGGCAACGAGCCGCTCAGCTGGGATCGAGGTATCCACGATGTCCAGCAACGAGACCCGCGTGTGCTCATCAACCATCGACGCAATCTTGATCTTACGCCCACCAACAGTGGCATCGAACTGAAAATCCAAAGCCCACACCACATTCGGAGCATCCGCCTCGATCACCGGGACCGAGGACTGCCCGGCACGTTTGCGCCGCGGCGCCCGGTGAACCTGCAACCCTTCCTCCTTCCACAGTCGGTGCACCTTCTACTTGTTGATCGTCATACCCTTGTCGAACCGCAGATGCGCCCACGCCCGCCGGGACCCATGCCGGGGATTCTTGTCGGCATACGTGCGCAGATCAGAGCGCAGATCCGCATCCGGATCAGCGGGGGTCTGTGCTTGCGGAAGGCGTCGATACGCTGAGCGGGAAAGCCCAACCACCTTGCACGCCATACGCTCTGACATACCCTTCACCTCTTTGAGTATGTCGATGGCGGCGCGTTTGGCGGCCGGGCCTAGAATTTTCCCTTGACGATCTCCCGCAACGCGTCCTTCTCCAACTCCGCATCAGCCAGCAGCCGCTTGAGGCGCCCGTTCTGCTCGCGCAACTCCTTGAGCTCTTTGGCGGCGTCGGTGTCCATGCCGCCGTAGGTGCGGCGCCAGTTGTACAAGGTGGCCGCCGACACCTCCAACTCGTTCGCGATCTGCTCACCGGTCTTACCCTCGGCCGCGAGCTCATCGGCGCGCCGCAGCTTGCGCACGATGTCCTCGGCCGTGTGGCGTTTGCGTCCTGCCATGTCCTTCATCGTCCCTTCTGTGCCCTCATCAGGGCAATCAGGACTCTAAAACACCCCGGACCGGTTCACGGGAGGCATGCCACAGTCACAAGTCGATTCTACGCTCGACCGAGTCTCCGGGACCTCACTCTCGCCCTCCAACATGTCAGGGAGCCCCCACACCGCCAGCTATGAGGTGTGGGGATCGCTAACAACGACTGAAACCTGCTGATGTGACACCGCTCTCGCCGTGAGTCAGAGACTCGCGAGCACGTGCCTCGACTGCCAGTTGATCTACTTTGGAACTTGAGAAGCATCAATTGTTGGCACTCTCCTCATGGCGTGTCGATTCGAATGAAGGTGAGCTGGTTCGGGGCAACTGCCCCACGGACGCCCCATCGTCGCCGCAGTACGTCAGCCTCGCAGCCAGGAATTGAATGCACCGCGGTCGAATGGGCCGGTCGGTGGTGTATGCCGCTCTGCTTCATGCAGGCGGCGCGAGTAGTCCCACAGCT
The DNA here is from genome assembly GCF_937858515.1 of uncultured Gordonia sp. Taxonomy (NCBI): domain Bacteria; kingdom Bacillati; phylum Actinomycetota; class Actinomycetes; order Mycobacteriales; family Gordoniaceae; genus Gordonia; species uncultured Gordonia sp. The sequence goes on from NZ_CALLZT010000149.1 coordinate 50,898, forward strand.
CGTCTGCTGTCACGCACTCACGCCGATGAGATGCTCTGAGCAATTCCCACGTTCCTACGACCTTCGGACTGCCAGGTGGCGCCACCCGACCGACGGACTGATCGTCGGTGACGAACAGCGCGCGAATGTTTCGGCATTCAATGATGGCCAGCGTCTCAGCCTCCCCCAGGTTCTGAGTTCGTGGCTGCCCCGGTGTTCGAAGCATGTCCCGATACCGCAGCACTGTCGCATGTTCACGCGGATTCTCCGGCGTGAGTGGCTCACCGAAGATATCGTGCGCTCGCCGCATATCCGCAAGATTCGGCTTGCGTGACCAATCGTCGCACTCCTCCGACACGGTCCGACACCAGCTTCCGTTGCGCCCGACCAGTCTCTCAAGTAGGTCCATCCGACCGATGACTGCGAAGTTGATGAGGGCAGTGTTATCCGGGAAGACGATCACCATCCGCGCCGATCAGATCCCGAGTGCGTCAAGCAGATCTGACGTCGACACCCCGGGGCGCGGCGTCGGCTCTTCCACCTCCAGTGAGTCGTCAGCTACGCCGAGCATCCAAGCCAGGATACCCTTGCCGACCTCACCCCGTGCGATGCGGTCTAGGTGGGCGGTCTGTAGTGCGACCGGGAATCGCCGAACAGCCGCAGCGTCCATCCGGATTGTGATCGGGTCGTCGGCTTCGCTCGGCACCCAATGATGGCGCAGTAAGCGTTGAGTTGTGTACCCGCTCCAATCACGAACAACCGGCGACTCGATGCCCAGCGACTCAAGGCGATTGGCGAGCGCTTCGGTTGAGACCCCAAGATCCCATATCCACGCAGCCAGATCGGCCGGCGTGACACCTTGCCAGTCCAGGGAACGCATATCGGCGGCGGGCAGGAGAAGTTCGGCCGCGAATCCGTGGGCCGCTCGTTCGTCGGCATCGCGGGTTTCCGGGTTGGCGTGATGACCGAGCACCAGGTGGCCGAGTTCGTGTGCGATGCTCCAATTTTCACGGAACCAGCTCGCCGTGGCCGGGATCGCAATCACAGGCCGGCCGTCGACAATGAAGCTGTAGGCGGTGGACAGTTCACCGACTCGTACAACCTCGATACCCAGCCTCTCCTCGATTCGTTCGACGAATGGCCGCACAAACCCGGCACCGAGCTGCGTTCTCGCGGCTTCGACGTCGGACGGTGCGCTCCAGCCTTCGCGCGGTGCGAGTAACGCCTGGCGGTATGCGAGCGTGATGTCATCAAGGATCGGCCGATCGGCGCTATGACCAGGGATCGATCGGGTTCTCGTGCTCTGGTCGTAGTCGTGTCGGGCCACCAGCCGCGGCCGCCTCGGATCGGGCTCGCCCGAGATGAGGGTGTGCAGATCAGCGTCGAAGTGGTCCGCAATCCTCATCAGCTCCGCGGCACCGAAACCGCGCTGACCGTGAATTGCCCGCGACAACGCGTCGGGCGTCATCCCGACAGCAGCAGCCACACGCCCCTGCTCGCCCCGCGGAATCAGACGTGCTACACGGTCGCCAATCGAGTTGTCCACCTGGTCGATCGTACTGGTATTTTGGGAAAATCCCAATACCGCGCACTACGGCGTCTACACCAACTCGGCGCCGGTGACAGCAAACACCTCACTTGGCCGCACTACGTCATCGCCCTCTACCGACGACTCGCCTGCCCGGTCCACCTGCTCGTGCTCTGCCCGACCACGACAGTCGCCCGCTGGGCGGCAACCCCCATCGACTTCGGAGCCGGAACACTCACCCCAACCGTCATCGGACCCGACACAATCCCAGCGATCGCCGAGCCGGATACCGCACGAGAATTGCCCGACCTGATGATGCTCTCGGCGATGGTCCACCACCACAACCGGGCCGTCCTCAGGGCTCTGACCAGGATCTTTGCCGCCGACATCCCCGACCACGAACTGTACGATGTACTGAGCCGACTCATCCTGCCCAAATCCGCCCGAGAATATCTGGAGGAACTCATGACAACCATCAACTTCCCCTGGGCGGACGACACCGAATACGCCCAAGAACAGCGGGCCCGCGGCGAGGCCCGAGGGAAGGCCGAAGGGAAAGCCGAGGCGCTTTTGACGGTCCTGGAATCCCGCAGCTTGACGATCACCGACACCGACCGCGCGCGGATCCTCGGATGCGACGACGGCCAACAGATCCAGAATTGGCTGACACGAGCAGCATCCGTACCGACCGTCGAGGATCTGCTCACCTGATAGCGCCAAACACCGTATACGGACGAGCCCCGACCACCACACCGCCATCATCGACAACAGCGGTCCCCAGCGGCGGCCATGAAGAACGCGCCGAGAGTGACGCTCGATTGCTCTTCAGACTGGTGGCCACTGCCGTCTGCGCGGAAATCTCAAGCGCCTCCTCCACAGCAGGAACCCCGAGGTCAAAGCATCGGCATCAGCCCATGCCGGATAGTATCGACGCCCATGGAGGTGGTGGCAATGACCGGCGTTCCGGACGACAACATCGGCAACGATGATCGGCCAGCCGATGGAACGACTCACCGGGGACTTCTGCGGTCTTGAGTAACTTCGCGTTTGTCCGCCAGACATTGCCGTCGGTCCACGAAGACTGTGCGCGGGCCGAGTCGTATCTGCATTCCGATCCGCGGTCGGCGTGCTTCTACTCGCGGCGCGTCGTTGAGGAAGTCGTCGGGTATCTCTACGATGTGCTGTCGCTGCGCATTCCTTACCGGGACGATCTTGCTGCGCGGATCGGCGATTCGGCGTTCAAAGCGAAAGTACCGCAAGGTATTACGCAGAAGATGACGATGATCCGGAAGACGGCCAATACTGCGGTGCACGAGAACCGGCAGATTCGGCCCGAGGTGTCACTGGCCGTCGTGCGGGAAGTGTTCCATGTTGTGGTGTGGGTGTCGTATCACTATTCAGCACAGCCGGATTCGGTGCCGCTGCACGCGCAGTTCGACCCGAAACTGGCAGCGCGAGCCGCACCGTTGTCGCGCGAGCAGTTCGCCCAGATCGCGGCCAAGTTCAGGGCACAGGACGAGGCGCGTGCGAAGGCGCTGGCGGAGAAGGACGAACTGCTCGCGGCGCGTGACGCCGAGATCGCCGACCTTCAGGCGAAGATCGCCGCCGCACAGGCCGACGCGAAACCCGATGACCGCGACTACACCGAATCCGACACGCGCGACCGGTTCATCGATCAGTTGTTACTCGAAGCGGGCTGGCCACTCGACCAGGACCGCGATCGTGAATACGAAGTCACCGGCATGCCGAACGCGACCGGCAAAGGCTTCGTCGACTACGTGCTGTGGGGTGCCGACGGTCTGCCGCTGGCTGTGGTGGAGGCCAAACGCACCACGAAGTCGCCGGAGGTCGGGCAGAAGCAGGCCGAACTGTACGCCGATTGCCTCGAAAAACGTTTCGGCCGAAGGCCTGTCATCTTCTACACCAACGGCTACGAACATCGCATCTGGGATGACGCAGGCGGCTACCCGCCCCGCGAGATCGACGGCTTCTACACGGCCGCCGAACTCGAACTACTGATCCAGCGCCGCCACACCAGGATTCCGCTGGCCACCACCCCGGTCAATAGCGGCATCGCCGGACGCCCCTATCAGGTCCGCGCCATCAAGGCGGTCGGCGACGCCTTTGACAGCAAACAACGCGAGGCGCTGCTAGTGATGGCCACCGGCGCCGGCAAGACCCGCACCGTCATCGCGCTCGTCGACCTGCTGCAGAAGGCCAACTGGGTCAAACGGGTGCTGTTTCTCGCCGACCGTACCGCCCTGGTAAACCAGGCCGCCAATGCGTTCAAAGAGCATCTGCCCGGCTCCACCACCGTCAATCTCGTCACCGAGAAGGTCACCGACGGCCGCATGTACGTATCCACCTATCCCACGATGATGAACCTCATCGACGATACGGTAGACGACCAGAAGCGTTTCGGGCCAGGATATTTCGATCTCATCGTCATCGACGAGGCACACCGGTCCGTCTACGCGAAGTACGGCGCGATCTTCGAGTACTTCGATTCGCTGCTGGTGGGCCTGACCGCCACTCCCAAAGACGAGGTGGACCACAACACCTACCGGCTGTTCCATCTCGAAGACGGCGTCCCCACCGACGCGTACAGCCTCGACGAGGCCGTCGACGCCGGATACCTGGTGCCGCCCAAGGGCATCAGTGTGGGTACCCAGTTTCTGCGGTCGGGCATCAAGTACGACGACCTCACCGACGACGAGAAGGACCAGTGGGATGCCCTCGACTGGGGCGACGACGGACCGCCCGCCGAAGTGGGCGCCGAAGAACTCAACCGGTTCCTGTTCAACGAGGACACCGTCGACAAGGTGCTGTCGACGCTCATGACGCAGGGCTACCGGGTCGCCGGTGGAGACAGACTCGGTAAGACGATCATCTTCGCGAAGAGCCAGAAGCACGCCGAATTCATCGAAAAGCGGTTCAACCAGGCCTATCCCGAACACGCCGGGCGGTTCGCGCGCGTCATCACCCACGGCACGCCGTACGCGCAGTCGCTCATCGACGACTTCTCCATCAAGGACAAAGCACCGCATATCGCGATCAGCGTCGACATGCTCGACACCGGCATCGACGTGCCCGAAGTGGTGAACCTGGTGTTCTTCAAACAGGTGCGGTCCAAGTCGAAGTTCTGGCAGATGATCGGCCGTGGTACCCGCCTGTGCCCCGATCTGTTCGAGCCCGGCAAGGACAAACAGGACTTCTTCGTATTCGACTTCTGCGGCAACCTCGAGTATTTCAGCCAGAATCTGCCCGGATCAGAAGGAAATATCCAGAAGTCGTTGTCGCAGCGACTGTTCGAGGCCCGCCTGAGTCTGGTGACCGCACTCGGCGACAACGAATCCGAGCTGCGCACCGCCACCACCGCGACGCTGCACGAGATCGTCGCCGGCATGAACCTGGACAACTTCGTCGTCCGCAAACACCGGCAGACCGTCGAACGGTTTGCCCAGGCCGGCGTGTGGCAGACGCTTACCGCCGATGACGCCGAGGCCGCGCGCACGCTGGCTGGGCTGCCCTCGTCGGTACGGGACGAGGACGAGGAGGCCAAACGTTTCGATCTCATCGTGCTGCGCCGCCAACTCGCCCAACTGGAATCGGATACCCTTGCCGCCGAACGACTCCGGCAAACGGTTCAGCAGGTGGCAGCCGACCTGCTCGCACTTGCGACGATCCCGTCGGTGGCCGAGCAGGCCGTGCTGCTGGAATCGGTGGCCGGCGACGAATGGTGGATCGATGTCACACTCCCGATGCTCGAAGAAGCCCGGAGAAAAATGCGGAGCCTGGTGCGGCTCATCGAGAAGACCAGCCGCAACCCGGTGTACACCGACTTCGAGGACACCCTCGGCGAGAGTGTCGAAGTTCATCTGCCCGGCATCACCCCCGGCACCAACTTCGAGCGGTTCCGTTCCAAAGCGGAGGCCTACCTGCGCGAACACCTCGACAACATCGCGCTGCAACGGCTGCGCCGTAATCGGCAACTGACCACTGACGACCTCGGAGAGCTCGAACAGATGCTGCTGGCCTCCGGCGGAGGTGAGAACGACATCGTGTGGGCGCAGCAGCAGACCGGTGGGCTCGGCCTGTTCGTCCGCAGCCTCGTCGGCCTCGACCGCGCCGCCGCCACCGAGGCGTTCGAGCACTATCTCGGCGGCACATCGTTCACCGTCGAGCAGGTGCGGTTCGTGGGCCATATCGTCGACGAACTCACCCGCAACGGGGTCATGGAGCCGGGCCGGCTCTTCGAGTCGCCGTACACAGACCACGGCACCCCGTTCGAGGACGACGACCTGTTCGCGATCGCCGACACCCTGCGGCAGATCACCCGGACTGCGATGCCCGAAGCGGTCGCATAGAACGGCAGTAACGCACGGCCTATGAGGGATACGGTGGATCCATCAGTTACCACCGATCATCAGGGGTTGATATGCCCGCCGATCACGTCTTCACCAATGCTTCTCTCTGGCAGCCGTCAACGGCAACATTCGCCGATACGGTAGCGGTCACGGGCCGGAGTATCACCGCGGTCGGTGTCGGCGTCGACACCGATCTCCTCGGACCGGGAACGCAGGTTCACGACCTGCGCGGTGCAAGCCTGCTGCCCGGGTTCATCGACGCGCACGTTCATCCGGTGGCCGGGGGTCTGGCCGCACTGCGGTGCGACCTGTCCGAACTCCCCCACGATCGCCGGGGATACCTGGACGCGGTCGCCGAGTATGCCCGCACCCACCCGGACGAGCCGGTGGTGAGCGGCAGCGGATGGTACGGGGACGCCTTCCCCGGTGGACTACCCACCAAGGACGATCTTGATTCGGTGGTCGCCGATCGGCCGGTGATTCTGTCCAGCCACGACGGCCACGGGGTGTGGGCCAACTCCGAGGCCCTGCGGCGCGCCGGGATCGATTCCCACACAACCGATCCCGAGGGCGGCCGGATCGAGCGCGACAGCGCGGGTGAACCGACCGGGGTGCTGTTCGAACGCGCCTTCGATGCCGTCAACGCCCTCATCCCCGCGTACGGACCCGGCAGGCTGCGCGACGCGCTGCTCCTGGCGCAGCAGCGGCTGCTGTCGGTGGGCATCACCGGCTGGCAGGACGCGGGGGTGGGCATCCCGGCCTTCGGTCTGACCGACACGCTCGACACCTATCTCGCCGCCGACGCCGCCGGCGAGCTCGTGGCACATGTGTGTGGCGCACTCTGGTGGACCGCGGAGGAGGGTCCGGCACAGATCGACACCATCCTCGAACGGCGCGCAGCCGCTCGCGGTCCGCGCTTGCACATCGACACCGTGAAGGTGATGCAGGACGGGATCTGCGAGAACTGCACCGCCGCCATGCTGGAGCCGTACTGCAACACTCCCGAGGGCGTACACCCGCGGGGCCTGTCGTTCATCGACCCCGAGGAACTCGCCACGGTGTGTGCACTATTGGCGCGCAACGACTTCGACGTTCACATGCATGCGGTGGGTGATCGCGCGGTCCGCGAATGCCTCGACGGACTGGCCGCCGCGGTTGCTGCCCGCGGCGATACCACCGCCAACCATCAGATCGCCCACCTGGACGTGGTCGACCCGCAGGATATCCCCCGATTCGCCGCGCTCGGTGTCACGGCCAACATTCAGGCCCTGTGGGCCCGGCGGGACATCGAGATCGTCGAACGCAAGCTGCCCCTGCTCGGCCCGGACCGCGACGCCCGGCACTTTCCGTTCGGTTCACTGGTCCGCGCCGGGGCCCGGATCGCGATGGGCAGTGATTGGCCGGTCACCGACCCCAATCCGCTGTGGGCCATCCACACCGCCGTCCACCGGACCGGATCGCGGGCCGATCCGCACGCGATCGGCCCGGACGCCCGCACCGTTCCCCTGCTTGCCGACGAGGCCATCTCGTTGCGCACCGCGCTGGACGCCTACACCGCCGGCGCTGCCCGCGTCACCCACTGCGCAGACCGCACCGGCACCATCGAAGTGGGCAAGGACGCCGACCTGATCGTGCTCGACGCCGACATCACCACCGCCGACGACATCGGCGAACTGTCCGTGCAGACGACCATGGCAGGCGGTGAGATCGTTTTCGCCCGTCAGTGAGCGGTGTCGTCCGTACGTTCGGCGGCCGTGAAGTGACGTTTGCACAGTTCCTTGAACGCCGACGCACGATTGGTCAGGCGCACCCCCGTCAGATGGGCGATCACCAGCTCCAGCGCAGGCGCGCTGTCGGTCAGTTCGAGTGCGGCTACGCGGCGCCCGTCGTAGGTCAGGTCGTGGGCCGGCCGCTGGTTGAGGATGGAAAAGCCGAAACCGTGGGCGACGAGTGAGCGCACCGTTTCATAACCGGTACTGCGGAAACGTATCTGCGGGGTGAACCCGGCCCGCCTGGGCAGTGACAGAAAGTAGTCACGGCTGTGCGGCAGATCGAGCAGCACCATCGGGTCGGTGGCGAACTCACTGAGCGTGGCGTCACGGCGGCCGGCTCGCGCGATCGGGTGGTCGACGGAGACGATCACATACGGCCTGCTCATCGTCAGCGGTTGGTAGGTGATGCCGTCGTGGCGGTCGAAGCCGTACATCAGCGCCAGCTCGCATCGGCCGTCACGCAGCAGGCGCGTCAGGTTCTCGTGTTCGCTCTCGATGACGTCCACCCGCACCTGCGGAAAGCGCTGTTCGTACGCCGACAGCAGTGTCGGGAGCCCGAACGGTGCGATCGTCGAGAAGCAGCCGACCGTCAGATCCCCGATCAGGGAGTTGCCGAGCCGTGCGGCCGAGTCGGCCAGTTCCACAGAGTGCGCCAGGAAACTGCGCAGTTCCTGCCGGAAGTTGCGGCCGGCGGGGGTCAGTTCCAGTCCGCGCGCGTGCTGGCGAATGAGCAACTGCACGCCGAGTTCCTTTTCGAGCTGCGCGATCGCCGTCGACACCGCGGACTGCGAGACCATGAGGACTTTCGAGGCTGCGGTCATGCTGCCGAGATCGGCGGCCGCGGCGAAGTACCGGAGCTGCACCAGAGTGAAGGAGGGCTCCTTGGCCGACATGGTCATCAACCTCCTTGATCGGGTGCGCGAATACCATCGAACAACGTACCGACGAGTAACAAAGTCGGTAGCGACTTCACGCATTGGTTCATCTGATTTATCAATCTAGAATATAGATTCTATCTTCTTTACAGATGCTTTGCATGTCCGGATCATGGAAGACGGTCAAACACGAACAAGTGCGGTGGAGGTTGTGGTGAGCGACGAAACAGTCGAGGTGCTCGTCATCGGTGCCGGACAGGCCGGTATTGCGATGAGCGAACATCTCGGCAAGCAGGGCATCGAGCACCTGGTTCTCGAACGGGACCGGGTCGCCGAGCGCTGGCGGTCATGGCGCTGGGATTCCCTCGTCGCCAACGGCCCCGCCTGGCATGATCGCTTCCCCGGATCCGACTTCGACTGCGCGCCTGATGCATTCGCCGGCAAAGAAGAGGTGGCCGACTACCTCGCCGCGCACGCCGAGAAGGTCGGCGCACCGATCCGCACCGGCGTCGAGGTCACCAAGGTCCGCAAGAACGAGGGCCGGACCGGATTCCACGTCGAGACCTCCGGCGGCACCATCGACGCCCGGTTCATCGTCTCGGCCACCGGCGCCTTCCAGAAGCCGATCATTCCCACGCTGGTACCCGAGTCGGCCGGCATCACGCAGATCCACTCCAGTGATTACCGCAATCCCGGGCAACTGCCCGACGGTGCGGTGCTGGTCATCGGCGCCGGATCGTCCGGTGTGCAGATCGCCGACGAACTGAACCGCACCGGCAAACAGGTCTACCTGGCCGTCGGTCCGCACGACCGTCCGCCGCGCAGCTACCGCGACCGCGACTTCTGCTGGTGGCTCGGGGTTCTCGGGCTCTGGGACGCGGCCACCCCGCCCGCCGGTGCCGAACACGTCACCATCGCGGTCAGCGGCGCCCACGGCGGCCACACCGTCGACTTCCGGCAACTGGCGGCCGAGGGCGTCACCCTCGTCGGGCGCGCCGACGAATTCGATGGCGGCATCATGCGTTTCGGGGCCGACCTGAAGGCGAACATCGACGACGGTGACGCCAACTACCTCGGCATGCTCGACGCGGCCGACGACTACATCGAACGCAACGGTCTCGACCTGCCCGAGGAGCCATCCGCGCGGGACATCGGACCGGATCCGGACTGCGTCAGCAACCCGATTCGCGAACTCGATCTGGCCGCTGCGGGCATCACCTCGATCATCTGGGCGGTCGGCTTCGGCAACGACTACGACTGGCTGCAGGTCGACGCCTTCGACGAGGCCGGACGGCCCAGTCATCAGCGCGGTGTGTCGTCGGAACCGGGCGTCTACTTCCTCGGGCTGCCGTGGCTGTCCCGGCGCGGATCGAGTTTCATCTGGGGCGTGTGGCACGACGCCAAGTACCTCGCCGACCAGATCACCATCCAGCGCGCCTACGCCGCCTACGAACCGGCCTGATCCGCTGTTCACGAAGAACCGCCCCTGGTCACCAGGGGCGGTTCTTCGTCGCGGTCCCGTTCGAGGTCAGTCGCCCTTGGCGATCCAGGTGGTCTTGAGTCCGGTGAACTTGTCGATCGCGTGCACCGACAGGTCCGGACCGAATCCCGATGCGCCGAATCCGCCGAACGGTGTGCCCATCGAGAGAGCGTCGACGGTGTTGACCGACACCGTTCCCGCATGCAGCGCATCCGAAACCCGCAGTGCGCGATCGAGGTTCGATGTCCAAACCGAGGCTGCCAGACCGTAGGGGGTGTCGTTGGCCAGCGCGATCGCCTCGTCCTCGGTGTCGAAGACGACAACAGCCAGGACGGGACCGAAGATCTCCTCGGTCACCACAGCCGAATCGGTGGCCAGCCCCGTGACCACGGTGGGCTCCATGAAATACCCGGCGTCCCCGATCCTGTTGCCGCCCAGTGCGATTTGTCCCTCTCCGGCCCCGACTGCGGCATAGCTCAGGATCTGTTCGAGTTGTTTGCCGGACACGATGGGACCGGCCGTGGTGTCGGGATCGAGCGGATCACCCGGATAGTAGTGGGCCGCCTGCTCGACGACCTTCGCGACGAAGGTGTCGGCGATCTCCCGCTGGACCAGCAGCCGACTATTGGCCGAGCAGACCTCACCGGAGTTGCCGAAGATTCCGAAACACGCCATCTCGGCGGCCTTGTCAAGATCGGCACAGTCGGCGAAGACGAGGTTGGGGCTCTTGCCGCCGCATTCGAGCCAGACCTGCTTCATGTTGGATTCGCCGCTGTAGCTCAGGAACATCTTGCCCACCGCGGTCGATCCGGTGAAGGTCAGGCACGCGACGTCCGGGTGCAGACCGAGTGCCTTGCCCGCGGTGGCACCGAGGCCGGGAACCACATTGAACACACCCGGCGGCAACCCGGCCTCGACGGCGAGTTCGGCCATCCGCAACACCGAAAGCGGTGATTCCTCCGCGGGTTTGAGCACCACGGTGTTGCCGGCTGCCAGCGCGGGGGCCACCTTCCACGCCGCGATATCGAGCGGGAAGTTCCACGGCACGACGGCGCCCACCACACCGAGTGGAACCCGCCGTACCATCGCGACGCTGCCGTCGGCGGTCGGTGGCAGTTCGCCGGGGATCTTGTCGATGACCTCGCCGTAGTACCGGAACACCGCCGCGGCACCGGCCACTTCAACACTCATCGCGTCGGAGATCGGTTTGCCCATTTCCAGTGTGACCAGTAGTGCGAGTTCTTCGGTGTGTTCGGCGATCAGGTCGGCGAACCGGCACAGCAGTTGCCCGCGGGTGGTCGCCGACAGGCCTGACCAGGCGCCGAACGCCGAGGCAGCTGCGGCGACGGCGGTGTCGATGTCCTCGGCGTCGCCGGCGGCGACCTCCGTGAGCGGGTCACCGGTGGCGGGATTGACGACGGTGAAGGTCTGTCCGGACGCCGCGGGCAGCCACTCGCCCCCGATGTAGGACCCGGTGGGTAACGACACCTGCGCGGCGCGGGAGCGCCAGTCGTCGACGGTGAGTTCTGTGGAATCGGTCATCCTCCTATCGTGACTGGATATCGGGCCGGAGTGGGCAAACCGGTACGAAAATCTGGCGTGATCTTCTGGATTCAGTGCATCACTTTTCTAGATTCATCTGTCCGTTTTGTCTGGGTACAGACCCGTAATCAAGGCATCAACAGAATTGATGCAGTGGAACCAATATTTCTGATTTATCTTTCTTTGCCCATCGGTCAAACTCGTTTTCATCGCCTCGATGTTGCGGCGGTCACGTCTCACCGAACGAAAGCCCACGCACATGAGCACACCCACCCCGGCTACCTCCGCCCCTCCGCAAGTCGAGAAGCGCACCATCGATCACATTCCGGAGGACGAGCGGCACGGCAAGGGCCGCGACCTGTTCACCGTGTGGTTCGGCTCGAACATCATGCTGCTCACCATCATCACCGGTGCGCTGTCGACAACGGTGTTCGGTCTGCCGCTGTGGGCAGGTGTGATCGCCGTCCTCGTCGGCAATATCGTCGGCGGGGTCGTGATGGCTCTGCACGCCGCGCAGGGGCCGCAGATGGGCGTGCCGCAGATGTTGCAGACGCGCGCCCAATTTGGTTCCTACGGAAGCCTTCTCGTCGTCGTTCTCGTGGTCTTCATGTACCTCGGCTTCTTCGCCTCCAACGCCGTCCTCGGCGGTAAGGCGCTCGCCAAGGTCAGCGGCATGCCAGTCAACCTGTCGACCTTCCTCATCGGTTGTGTCAGCGTCGTCGCCACGATGGTCGGCTACAAGCTGATCCACGGTCTGGCCGCCTTCCTGTCGGTCGTCGCGGGCGGGGCGCTGATCGTGGCCTTCATCTGGATGGTGTGGGTGAACGGACTGCCCGAGCACACCTTCCATTCCGACGGATTCAGTGTCGCCGGCTTCATGGCCACGGTCTCGGTGGCAGCTCTGTGGCAAATCGCCTATGCCCCTTACGTTTCCGACTACACCCGATATATGCCCAAGGACACCGGGGTGCGCGCCGCGTTCTGGGCCACCTACGCCGGCTGCGTGCTGGGCTCGACCCTGCCCATGCTGCTCGGCGCACTAGTCGGCGCCGCCCTGCCCAACTCGGACACCCTCGATGGCATGGGCACCCTGACCCAGGGTGTCACCACCGGCGTCTTCATCGTCTTCGCCGTCGGTGTCGCAGCAACCAACTCGATGGACCTGTACTGCGGGTCGCTCTCGACCATCACCATCGGCCAGAACATCTTCCCGGGATGGCAGGCCGGCGCCGTCAGCCGCGCGATCACCGCGGTCATCCTGTTCGGCATCGCGATGATCCCGGCACTGTTCAGCGCCGACGACTTCCTGGCCAATTACGCCAACTTCCTGGCCCTGCTGCTGTGCGTGCTGATCCCGTGGACGGCGGTCAACCTCGTCGACTACTACGTCCTGCGGCACGGCGAGTACGACATCCCGTCGCTGTTCGAGCGCGACGGTGGCGTGTACGGCACCTTCAACTGGATCGCGATCGCGTGCTACTTCCTCGGCATCGCCATCCAGATCCCGTTCCTGTCGACGACGATCTTCACCGGGTTCGCGGCCGAGGCCATCGACGGTGTCGACATCTCCTGGCTGGTGGGTCTGGCCGTGATCTGCCCGCTCTACTACGTGCTCATGCGCTCGAAGTTCCAGAACATCGGTGATCCGGTTCCCGAACTCGCCTGACCCGGCCCCGATCGGGCCTACCGTCTCAATCACCCTCCGCGAGCCCCACACGGGCAGACAAGGATTCACGTACATGCCTGGCACCCACCGCCGCATCCGGCCGTTCAACACCAAGGACACCTACCCCGAGCAGAACCTCGACAACGACCTGTGCCAGGCCGTCGTCGCCGGTGGTGTGGTGTACCTGCGCGGCCAGATCGGCCAGGACCTCGACACCCGCGAATCGGTCGGTATCGGCGATGTGGCGGTGCAGACCGAGAAGGCGATGAGCAATATCGCGATGCTGCTCGACGAGGCCGGCAGTTCGCTCGCCGACATCGTCAAGGTGACTGTGTACCTCACCGACATCCGCTATCGCGAGACCGTTTACCGGATCATGGGCCGCTGGCTCAAAGGGGTGTACCCGGTGTCGACGGGGCTGGTCGTGGAGGCGCTGGCCCGTCCCGAGTGGCTCGTCGAGATCGACGCGACGGCAGTACTCAGCACACCGGAGGCGACGGCACCGTGACATTCTCCCTGGTGGTTCGCGACGAGGAGACCGGCGCGTTCGGGATCATCATCAGTTCATCGAGTCCGGCGGTGGCCTCCCGCTGCGCCCACGCCCGCGCCGGAGTCGGCGTGGTGGCCACCCAGAACGTCACCAACCCGGCGCTGGGGCCCTCGGTTCTCGACGCCCTCGCAGCGGGCGCGGACGCCCCCACCGCGCTGGCTCAGGTCCTGGCCGACGAGAAGTTCGGCGAGTACCGCCAGGTGACCGTCGTCGACGCCGCGGGCGCGACGGCGGTCCACTCGGGAGCCAACAGCCTCGGCATCAACACGCACCTGGAGGGTGAGAACGCGGTGGCCGCGGGCAATCTCCTCGCCGACGAACGGGTGATCGCCGAGCTGCTCGGCGGGTATGCGGCAAGCACCGCTGCGGCTATGGAGGAACGCCTGCTCGACGGTTTCCGGGCCGCGTTGGCCGCCGGCGGCGAGGCCGGTCCCCTGCATTCGGCGGGAATGCTTGTGGTGGAGGACGTTCCGTGGCCGGTCACCGACCTGCGCGTCGACCACAGCGACACCCCGCTCGATGACCTGGCCGCGCTGTGGGACGTGTGGAAACCACAGAAGAACGATTACCGGGTGCGTGGCGTCGACCCGACGAGCGCGCCGTCCTACGGTGTCCCGGGAGACGAATAGCCATGCCGGACAACACCATCGAATTCGACACGGCGGTCACCACCACGGTGACCGGGGCCCATCGCGCACTCGTGGGACTGTCCCGCGACCTGTTCGACCACCCGGAGATCGCCTGGGAGGAGGAACGGTCGGCGAGGCGCGTCGCCGATCAACTCGCCGACGCCGGGTTCACCGTCACCGGCGGCTACTGCGACCTGCCGACCGCCTTCTCCGCCACCGTCGGATCGGGTGAGCTGCATCTCGGATTGTGCGCCGAATACGACGCGCTGCCCGGCCTCGGGCACGCGTGCGGGCACAACCTGATCTCGGCGATCACTGTGGGAGCGGCCACCGCACTCGCCCCCCTGGCCGACGACCTGGGCATCACCCTGCACGTGCTGGGCACCCCGGCCGAGGAGGGTGGCGGCGGCAAGATCGAGATGCTCGAACGCGGCGGATTCGACGGCCTGCACGCGGCGGCGATGGTCCATCCTGGCCCTGTCGACGTCGCCCGGGCCAGGCCGTTCGCGGTGTCGCACAGCCATATCGAATATCAGGGCAAGTCCGCGCATGCTGCGGCCTACCCCGATCGGGGTATCAATGCCGCCGACGCCTTCACCCTCGCCCAGGTGGCCATCGGGTTGCTGCGTCAGCAGTTGCCGTCGTCGGTGCGGGTGCACGGGCTGCTCACCCGCGGCGGTGAGGCGCCCAACTCGATCGCCGAACGCACCGAGGGCCGCTGGTACGTCCGGGCCGAAACGCTCACCGAACTCGCCGAGGTCGAACCACGGGTGATGCGGTGTTTCGAGGCCGGTGCCCTGGCCACCGGTGCGCGGCTCACCGTGACCCCCGAATCCAAGCCGTACGCCGAGTTCCGCACCGACGACGAACTGCTCGCCTGCTATGAGCGGCGTGCGACGGCGGTCGGCCGCACGTTCGGGTCGGGCGCCGACGCGACGATGGCGCGGGCGTCGACAGACATGGGCAATGTGTCGCAGACCCTGCCCGCGATCCATCCGTACATCGGTATCGATTCACTGCCCGCGGTGAATCATCAACCCGAGTTCGCCGCCGCCACGCTCACTCCTGCCGCCGAACAAGCGATCGGGCAGGGCGCGATCGCGCTGGCCGGCACCCTCATCGACGCCGCGGTCACCACCGGTATCCGCGACCGCCTGCTCAGCTGACACCACGAGGAGCACATCATGGACACCGCAATCGATTTCATCTATCTGTCCGAACCCGACATGATCGCCGCCGGGGTCACCGACATGGCCGCGTGCGTGGACACCATGCACGAGATGTTCAAGCTGCTTTACGCCGGTGACTACCGGATGGCCGGCCCCAACAGTGACTCGCACGGCGCGATGATCACATTCCCCGATCCGCCGCCCTTCCCGACGATGCCGCTCAACACACCCGACCGACGGCTCATGGCGATGCCCGCCTACCTCGGCGGTTCGTTCGGCACCTTCGGCGTCAAGTGGTACGGCTCGAACGTCGCGAACCGCGAAAGAGGCCTGCCCCGTTCGATTCTCATGTTCATGCTCTCGGACGTCGACACCGGAGCACCGCTTGCGCTGATGTCGGCCAACCTGCTCTCGGCCTACCGGACCGGCGCCGTCCCCGGCGTGGGTGCCCGTCTGCTGGCCCGTCCCGACGCCAGGACCGTCGGCGTTGCCGGACCGGGCGTGATGGCCCGGACCACGCTGGAGGCGTTCCTGGCGACCTGCCCGAACATCGACACCGTGAAGGTCAAGGGCCGGGGCCGGGCCAGCATGAACAAGTTCATCGCCTGGGTACGCCAGAACCATCCCCGGATCACCACGATCACCGAGGTCGACACGTTCGAGGAAGCGGTCCGCGACAGCGACCTGATCACCTTCTGCACCACCACCGTTCCCGACGATCCTTCGACCTATCCGCTGATCAAACGTGAATGGGTCAAGCCGGGCGCGATGCTGTCGATGCCCGCCGGACTGGAGATCGACGAAGGCCTGCAGGCCCCCGACGTGCGCAAGGTCGTCGATAACATCGGCGTCTTCGACGCGTGGGCCGCCGAGGAGGGCTATCCGACGCACAACCTGGTCCCGATCATCGGCTGTAAGTTCACCGACATGATCCACGACGGAAAGATGACCCGCGACGAGCTCGTCGATCTGGGTGCGGTTGCGGCCGGCGCGCAGATCGGGCGGCGCAACGACGACGAGATCGTCATCTTCGGGATCGGTGGCCTGCCGGTCGAGGACGTCGCGTGGGGAACCACTCTCTACCGCACCGCGCGCGCCAAGGGTATCGGAACCCCGCTGAACCTCTGGCAGTCACCGGCGATGGCCTGACCTGTCCGGCCGGTCCCCCACTCGTAACGAAAGGAATACATGGACGCCCAGGTCGTGGTGGTCGGGCTCGGTACCGCAGGCTCGATGGCATTGTGGCAGTTGGCCAAACGCGGAGTGAAGGTGCTCGGTGTCGAACAGTTCGGCATCGGGCACGCACGCGGCTCCTATGCCGGCGATTCGCGGCTGTTCCGCTCCACCGTGCACGAAGGCCCCCGCTATGTACCGATGCTGCAACGGGCCCGCGAGCTGTGGTTTGAATTGGAGGCCGAAACCGGCCGTCACCTGTACGACGAATGCGGCGCGCTGCAGATCGGTCCCGCCGGATCCGGTTCGCTCGCCAACTCGCTCGCGTGCGCCCAGCAGTACGGGCTGCCGTACGCGTTACTCGACGCCGACGCCCTGCGGGCCCGGTATCCGCAGCATCGTGTCGAGGACACCGACGCCGCCGTCCTCGATCTGCGGGCGGGCAGCCTCTACCCCGAGGCCTCCGTGTTCGCCGCGGTGCAGGCCGCCAAAACCCATGGCGCACAAGTGGCCACCAACACCGAGGTGCTCGACTTCGACGAGGAGGGCGGCCGGCTGCGACTGCATACCTCCGGCGGACCGATCACCTGCGAGAAGGTGGTCGTCGCCACCGGCTCATGGACCATGCGGTTGCGCCCTGACCTGCAGGGCTACCTGCATGTGCTGCCGTTCGCGCTGACGTGGTTCATGCCGCATCATCCGGAGATGTTCACCTCCGACCGGTTCCCGGTGTTCATCCGCGATTCCGACGGGGTGCACCTGTACGGCACACCCACCCACGACTCGTACAGCGTCAAGGTCGCCAGCGATCCGCAGTGGGCAGCCATCGGTGATCCCGACGAGATCCCGGAGTTCGACCGTCCGGAGCTGTGCAAGATCGGGCGGTGGGCGGCCCGGTATCTGCCCGATCTCAATCCCGAGCCGGTGCGTCATTCGATGCACCACGATCTTTGTGCACCAGGCGATTTCCCCATCATCGACCTCGACGAGGACTCGGGGATGGTGCTCCTGACGGCGTTCTCGGGCCGGGGCTTCAAGTTCGCGCCGTTCTACGGTGAACTGGCCGCCGACCTGGTGACCGGGCAGCGCAACGATCTCTACGATCCGGAGTTCGCACTCGCCGAGCGCTCCCGGTAGACCGCGACCCGGCTCACTGACTGACCTGGCGGATACGCGAACGCAGACCACTGGCCCGGGCGACACGCCGGTTGACCGCTGCCTTGAGGACGTCGAGGGTGCCGACGATCCACACCTGCTCCTGGGCGCGGGTGATGGCGGTGTACAGCAGCTCTCGGGTGAGCAGTTCCGAACCGACCGGCGGAAGCACCACCGTCACGGCCCCGTACTGGCTGCCCTGGCTGCGGTGGATCGTCATTGCGTAGGCGGGCACCACATCCGACAGACGCGCCGGATGCACCCGATGCACACCTGAATCTCCGCGCGCGAACGCGACGGTCAGCGGCAACTCCGCACCCGATGTCAGGTCACCCGGTCCCGGTGTCGCGCGCACATCCCGGATCACCACGCCGCAGTCGCCGTTGGAGGTGTCGGTCTCCTTGTCGTTGACGGTCACCAGGATCGGACGGCCCGGACGCGACATCGCCGTCGCCGGTGTCAGCGGAAGGTATGTGTGGCCGCCGGCGATCCAGTCGGTGATCTGGTCGGTCCAGCCCTGCACACCCCACCGGCCCTCCCGGTGCGCGCACAGCACGCGGTGCCGGTTGAGTGCGGCCAGCGCTGTGACCTCGTCACCCTGATCCGCGGCGACGAGGAGGTCACGGCCCCAGGTGGTCACGGCCTCCTGCACCGGGTCCGGACGTGTCGGGTCGACGAGCGCGACACCCGGCAGACCCGACTGGACGAGATCGGCGACCCGGTCCGCGTCACCGTCGTTGATGGCCGTGGCCAGCGCGGCGATGCCGGGACTGTTGCGGTGGCCGCGGCGGAGAGTGATCACGCCCGCGCTGATCCGGGACAGGTCCGTGTCATCGACCACCGCGTCGGGGTCCGTGTCATCGACCACCGCGTCGGGGTCCG
>NZ_CALLZT010000150.1:0-44546 GCF_937858515.1 uncultured Gordonia sp.
GGGCAGACCACCAACGCGGTGTACGGCTTCACCTCGATGCTCATCAACCTGCTGCGTGACGAGGCGCCGACGCATGTCGCAGCCGCGTTCGACGTCTCGCGCAAGACATTCCGGTCCGAGTTGTTTCCCGACTACAAGGCGCAGCGCGCCAAGTCACCGGAGGAGTTCGGTGGACAGGTCGAACTGACCAAGGACGTGCTGGGCGCGCTGGGTATCCCGGTGATGGCGATCGAGGGGTACGAGGCAGACGACATCATCGCCACCCTGGCCACCCAGGCCGAAGGACGCGGCTTCGACGTACTGGTGGTCACCGGTGACCGTGATTCACTGCAACTGGTCGATGACGCGGTCACCGTTCTCTACCCCAAGCGCGGCGTGTCGGAGCTGACCCGGTTCACTCCCGAAGAGGTAGAGGCCAAGTACGGCGTCACCCCGGCCCAGTATCCGGACATAGCCGCGCTGCGCGGTGATAACAGCGACAACCTGCCCGGAGTGCCCGGCGTCGGCGACAAGACCGCGGCCAAGTGGATCCGCCAGTACGGTTCGCTGAACGAGCTGGTCGACCATGTTGACGAGATCAAGGGCAAGGTAGGCGACTCGCTGCGCGCCAATCTCGCGTCGGTACAGACCAATCGGCACCTGACGCAGCTCGTCCGCGATATGCAGTTGCCGGCCGGTCCTGACGAACTGGCACTCGTCGGCTGGGACCGGGAACGCATCCACGCGCTCTTCGACGAACTTGAGTTCCGGGTATTGCGCGACCGGCTGTTCAACACGCTGTCGTCGGTGGAACCGGAGGCCGAGGCCGGATTCGACCTCGACGGTTCGATTCTCGGCGAGGGCGAGGTCGGCGCCTGGCTCGACGCCCATGCCCGTACCGGACGCACCGGGATCGCGGTGTCGGCACCGAAGCGGGTCGTCGACGCAGATCCGGCGGCGATCGCCATCGCGGCTGCCGACGGTGCGTCGGCGTATATCGCGATCCCGGTGATCGCGCAGGCCGACGAGCAGGCGCTCGCGGACTGGCTCGCCGATGAGACCATGGCCAAGGCGTGCCACGACGCCAAATGGGCGATCCATGCCCTGCGGGTGCGGGGCTGGACCCTGCGCGGGGTCACCAGCGACACAGCGCTCGCCGCATATTTGGTACGACCCGGCCAGCGCAGTTTCGATCTTGACGACCTGTCATTGCGCTACCTGCGCCGTGAACTCAAGGCAGACGGGCCCGACGGCGACGGCCAGTTGTCGCTGCTGGACGCCGAAGGCGAGGAGGACGCCAAGGCGTCCGAGCATCAGATGCTGGAGGCCCGCGCGGTGGCCGAGCTGGCCGACGCGCTGGACACCGAACTGGACCGGATCGATTCGCGGTCACTGCTCACCGACATGGAACTGCCGCTGACGTTCGTCCTCGCCGACCTGGAGGCGGCCGGAATCGCAGTGGACACCAAGCACTTTCATGAACTGGAACAGCAGTTCGCCGATAGGGTGCGTACGGCCGCCGACGCCGCTTACGAGGTGATCGGGGAGCAGATCAACCTGGGCTCGCCCAAACAGTTGCAGACGGTGCTGTTCGACAAGCTCGACATGCCCAAGACGAAGAAGACCAAGACCGGTTACACCACCGACGCCGATGCATTGCAGGGCCTGTACGAGAAGACCGAGCACCCGTTCCTCGCGCACCTGCTCGAACACCGTGACGCCACCCGGCTGCGCGTCACTGTCGACGGACTGCTCAAGTCGGTCGCCGACGACGATCGCATCCACACCACCTTCAACCAGACGGTCGCGGCCACCGGACGGTTGTCCTCGACCGACCCGAACCTGCAGAACATCCCGGTCCGCACCCAGGCCGGCAGACAGATCCGCAACGGCTTCGTCGTCGGAACCGCGGGCGGCGGAACCGAATTCGAGACATTGATGACGGCCGACTACAGCCAGATCGAGATGCGGATCATGGCGCACCTGTCGGGCGACGAGGGTCTGATCGAGGCGTTCAACACCGGTGAGGACCTGCACAACTTCGTCGGCTCGCGGGCGTTCGGGGTGCCTATCGACGAGGTGACCACCGAGATGCGGCACCGGGTCAAGGCCATGTCGTACGGACTCGCCTACGGCCTCAGCGCTTTCGGCCTCGCGGCTCAGCTCAAGATCAGCCGCGACGAGGCCAAGGAGCAGATGGATCAGTACTTCGCCCGGTTCGGCGGAGTCCGCGACTATCTGCGGCACGTGGTCGACGAGGCCCGCACCAACGAGTACACCGCAACGCTTTTCGGGCGCCGCAGGTATCTGCCCGACCTCAACAGCGACAACTGGCAGCGCAGACAGTCGGCCGAACGGATGGCACTCAACGCGCCAATTCAGGGCACCGCCGCCGACATCATCAAGGTCGCGATGATCAACGTCCACAAACGTCTTGCGGCAGAAGGGTTGTCGTCGCGGATGCTGCTGCAGGTGCACGACGAACTGGTGGTCGAGGTGGCTGCCGGGGAACGCGACGCCGCCGAGAAGCTGGTGCGCGAGGAAATGGGATCGGCGATCACCCTCTCGGTACCGCTGGAGGTGTCGGTGGGCTTCGGCCGGTCGTGGGACGACGCGGCCCACTGATGAGCAGCACCGAATCGCCCAGAGCGACAGTGTCTTCGGATGAGCGGCTACGGATCGGGGTGATGCACGGCGACGGCATCGGGCCGGAGATCGTTCCCGCCGCGGTGGCCGTCGCCGACGCGGCCGCCGCCCGATCGGGATTCGGAATCGATTGGCGGGAACTGCCTTTCGGGGCCGCAGCCATTGACACCCACGGCACACCCATCCCCGACCAGACGCTCGACGCCTTGTCGGGGATGGACCTGTGGGTCCTCGGCCCGCACGACTCGGCCGCCTACCCGGGTGGGTTCGCCGCCGACCTCACCCCGGGCGGCGTGATCCGCAAACAGTTCGACCTGTTCGCCAATCTGCGCCCTTCGCGGGCACTGCCCGGGGTCGCCGCCACCGCACCCGGCATCGACATCCTGATCGCGCGGGAGAACTCCGAAGGCCTGTACGCCGACCGCAACATGGCCGTCGGCAGCGGGGAGTTCATGCCCACTCCCGACATCGCGCTGTCGGTGGGCGTGATCACGCGCGCGGCCACCGAGCGCATCGCGCACGAGGCGTGCCGTGCCGCGCGCGGCCGGTCACGGCACGTCACCATCGTGCACAAGGCCAACGTGCTCCGGTTGACCACCGGACTGTTCCGCGACGTGTGCAGGGAGGTGGCCGCCGAATACCCGGACGTGCGTGTCGATGACTTCCACGTCGACGCGATGGCCGCGATGCTGGTGCGCCGGCCGGCGGACTTCGACGTCGTGGTTACCGAGAACCTGTTCGGCGACATCCTGTCCGATCTGGCCGGCGAACTCGCCGGTTCGCTCGGCATCGCGGCGTCGGTGAACTGTTCGTCGCGTCAGGCGATGGCGCAGGCGGCGCACGGGGCGGCCCCCGACATCGCCGGACAGGGAATCGCGAACCCGGTGGCGATCATCGGGTCCACGGCGATGCTGCTGCGCTGGTACGCCGGTCGCACCGGTAGATCCGACGTGCTCGAGGCGGCCGGACGTATCGACGCTGCGGTCGCGGCGACCCTCGGCGCAAGGGTGAGCACCCGCGATCTCGGGGGTACGGCGACGACCGCGGTATTCACGGAGAAGGTGCTCGCCAACATCGCAGATTCGTAAATCTCGCGTTACTGCCCGGTACGGGTCGCTCTGATGAATTAAGTTTTCCCTCAGGTGGCGCGAGCGTGTCGCCGGAATGGGTAGTGCCCGGAGACAGCGCGGGCCGCGAAGGGAATTGGGATGCGTTTTCACCGATCGAACCGCACACATGCAGTCCGCCTGATGGGGCTCGTCGCCGCGGCGGCCGCGGCCATGACCGTCGTCGCCGGATGCTCCAATGACGACGAGTCCGACGGCACGGGCACCGACATCGGCCCGATCAGCGTCGATGTCGCCAAGGTCGACGACATCGCTGCGGGCCTGCCCGAGAAGGTCTCCAAGGCCGGCAAGCTCGTGGTCGGCGTGAACATCCCGTACTCGCCCAACGAGTTCAAAGGTCCAGGCGGCAAGATCATCGGATTCGACGTCGACGTGGTCAACGCCGTCGCCAAGGTCCTCGGCGTCAGCGCCGAATACCGCGAGGCCGACTTCGCCAAGATCATTCCCGCGGTCCAAGCAGGAACGTTCGATATGGGTATGTCGTCGTTCACCGACACCAAGGAACGTGAGAAGCAGGTCGACTTCGTGACCTACTACAGCGCGGGAGTCCAGTGGGCCCAGCAGAGCGGCAAGTCCGTCGACCCGAGCAACGCCTGCGGCAAGAAGGTCGCCGTTCAGGCCGACACGTTCGAGGCCACCGACGAGGTGCCCGCTAAGAGTGAAGCCTGCACCAAGGCCGGCAAGCCCGCGATCGCGATCCAGAAGTACGACTCGCAGGACGAGGCCACCAACGCGCTGGTCCTGGGCAAGGTCGACGCGATGTCCGCAGACTCGCCGGTGACCGCGTACGCGATCAAGAAGTCCAAGGGCAAGATCGAACCCGCCGGCGAGATCTTCGACTCGGCGCCGTACGGCTATCCCGTTGCGAAGGGAACCCCGCTGGCACCCGCGTTGCAGAAGGCCGTTCAGTACCTGATCGACAACGGTCAGTTCAAGGAGATCGCCACCCACTGGGGTGTTGAGGCGGGTCTCATCGAAAAGTCCCTCATCAACGGCGCGATCAACTGAGCCGTGGCTGACTTCGAGAAAGGGCCGGGCGCCGAACAGCCCGGCACCGGTCCGATCGCCCTCGGCACCGAACCCGATCCGATCAAGGCCGTCCCCCTGCGCCATCCGGGGCAGTGGGCGGCCGCGACGGTCATCCTCGTGCTCGCCGCGCTGTTCGTCTACGGCGCGGCCACCAACGACGCCTACGCGTGGGGCACCTACGGCGACTACCTGTTCGACACCCGCATCCTCGAAGGCGTCGGGTACACCCTCGCGCTGACCGTGCTGTCGATGGCGATCGCCATCGTCTTCGGTGTGGTGCTGGCTGTGATGCGGTTGTCCCCGAACCGGGTGCTGCGTTCGACGGCGTGGGTGTATCTGTGGATCTTCCGCGGTACCCCGGTGTATGTGCAGTTGGTGTTCTGGGGGCTGTTCCCGTCGATCTACAAGCAACTCGACCTTGGTATCCCGTTCGTGGTGCAGTTCGCGCACTTCGAGATCCAGGAACTCAACGCCGCGTTCACCTTCGCGATCATCGGCCTGGCGCTCAACGAGTCGGCGTACATGGCCGAGATCGTGCGCGCCGGAGTGCAGTCGGTCGGGGAGGGGCAGACCGAGGCGTCGGTGGCGCTGGGCATGTCGTGGACGCAGACGATGACGCGCACCGTGTTGCCGCAGGCGATGCGGGTGATCATCCCGCCGACGGGCAACGAGGTGATCAGCATGCTCAAGACCACCAGCCTGGTGACGGCAGTGCCGTTCAGCCTCGAGCTGTACGGCGCACAGAAGGACATCGCCGGTGTCATTTTCGAACCCATACCGCTGCTGCTGGTCGCCTCGACCTGGTATCTGCTGGTGACCAGCATCCTGATGGTCGGGCAGTTCTATCTGGAGCGGTACTACGCGAAGGGCGCGAGCAGGCAGCTGACCGCCCGCCAGCTCAAGGCCCTGGCCGCCGCGCAGGTGGACGACGCACAGACCCAGACAGGAGATCCGGCGTGACCCAGACCGAACAACCGATGGTGCTCGCCGACCAGGTGTGCAAGAACTTCGGGTCGCTCAAGGTGCTCAAGGGCATCTCGCTGGAGGTCAAGCGCGGTGAGGTGATGTGCCTGATCGGGCCGTCGGGCTCGGGCAAATCCACCTTCCTGCGGTGCGTCAACCACCTGGAGGTGGTCAACGCGGGCCGGCTGTACGTCGACGGCGATCTCATCGGCTACCGCGAGCGGCACGGCAAGCTGTACGAGATGAGTTCCAAGGACGCGGCCAAACAGCGCCGCGACATCGGCATGGTGTTTCAGCACTTCAACCTGTTCCCACACCGCACCGCCCTGGAGAACGTGATCGAGGCGCCCATCCGGGTCAAACGCAAGAGCAAGTCCGAGGCGCTGGAACGGGCCCGCTATCTGCTCGACCGGGTCGGACTGGCGGGCAAGGCCGATACCTATCCGGCCCAGTTATCCGGCGGCCAGCAGCAGCGCGTGGCCATCGCCCGTGCGCTGGCGATGGACCCCAAGCTGATGCTGTTCGACGAGCCGACGTCGGCACTGGACCCCGAACTCGTCGGTGAGGTACTCGGCGTGATGCGCGAGCTCGCGGCCACCGGCATGACGATGCTGGTAGTCACCCATGAGATGGGTTTCGCCCGCGAAGTGGCCGACCAACTGGTGTTCATGGATGGTGGCGTGGTCGTCGAAAGCGGCAATCCGCGTGAGGTGCTGGCCGATCCGCAGCACGAACGGACCAAGGGGTTCCTGTCCAAGCTGCTCTAGGGCGGGCGTACGACAGGCACGAATGTGTCGGGGTGCGGGGGCGGCCGCGCGGTCGAGCCCCCGGCCACGAGTGTAGGCTGCCCTTACTATGCCTGTTGTGTGGTCCATCTCTCGTGCCGTCCGGCTACCGGTAACCGTGCTGTTCGCCGTCCTGATCGCGTTACTCGCCGCAACCTCGTTCGTCTCCCCGGCAGCGGGTGCCGCCCCTCGGGACGACGGCCAACTGCATTCGTTGCGCAACCTGCGCGACAACCTGTGGGAGGCCACCGCCTACTCGGCCGCGATGAACGCAGAGATACCTCTGATGATCATCCGGCCCAAGGATGCCGCACTCGGAGCGCCGACGTTCTACCTGCTCAACGGTGCGGGCGGTGGTGAGGACGGGGCCAACTGGCTTGCGCAGACTGACGCGGTGAAGTTCTTCGCCGACAAGAACGTCAATGTGGTGATCCCGCAGAAGGGGATCGGCAGCTATTACACCGACTGGATCGCCCGCGACCCGGTGATCGGCAAGCCGATGTGGAAGACGTTCCTGACCACCGAACTGCCCCGCGCTGTCGACAGGTCCTTGCGGACCAGTGGCGTGAACGTGATCGGCGGGATGTCGATGTCGGCTACCTCGGTGCTCAATCTCGCGATCGCCGAGCCGAAGCTGTACAAGGGCGTCGCCGCCTACAGCGGTTGCGCGCGGACCAGCACCCTCGACGGCTATTCGGTCATCCGCGGCACCGTGTACATCGCCAACAAGGCCAACGTCGACAACATGTGGGGGCCGTTCGGATCGCCGCTGTGGACCAAGTACGACCCGTACATCAACGCGGCCAAACTTCGGGGGCAGACGCTGTACCTGTCGAGCGGCAACGGCATGGCCGGCAAGTACGACAAGCCGGGACTGCAAGCGCCGGGAGCGCCGTCGCTCGGCGAGCAGGTGGTGGTGGGCGGGGCGTTGGAGGCCGCGGCACACACCTGCACCACGTCGATGGCCGCGCGGCTCCGGTCGCTGCGGATCCCGGCGACCGTCCACCTGTCGGGCAACGGCACCCATTCGTGGGGCTACTGGCAGGACGAACTGCACCGGTCGTGGCCCACCCTCGACGCGGCGCTGCGTCGCTGAACGAGCGTGGGGAGTCCCATCACATGAGCCTCGACACCACCGACTCCCGCGGCGAGAATGCCGTGAGCACAGCACAGGCGCGGACAACCGCTGCGCACTGGCGGGCGATGGCGGCTCACCGCGGTCAGGCGGTGGCGGTCCGCACACCCGACGAGTCGATCACCTACGCACACCTGCTGGCCGAATCCGATCGGCGGGCCCGGGCCATAGCCGCCGCGGTCGACGATGCCCGCGTGCCGATCGCCGTGGAAGTCGAATCCGATGTGGCATCGGTCATCTCGGTGCTGGCCGTGTTGTGCACCGGGCATCCGGTGATCCTGCTCGACCCGTTCCTCCCCGACGAACGTCGCGACCACATCCTGCGGCTGTCGGGTGCGCGAAGGCTGAGTCCGGCCGAGATCACCGAACTTCCGGATCCGGGCGTCGAGGGGCCCGAGCCCGGTCCCGATGATCCGTCGATACTGATCTTCACCTCCGGCTCCACAGGTAAACCCAAAGGGGTCCTCTACGCCCAGCGTGCGTGGGTCAACCAGGCCGTCGACGGACGGGATTTCCTCGAGCTGGCCCCGCAGGATCGTGCCGCGGTGCTGCTGCCGCTCAGCTACGGCGCCGGTTTCGAGTGTCTGGTGATGACCCTGCTCAACGGCGCGACGATGATGCTCTGGGATGTGCGGCGCCGGGGGACCACGGACCTGCGCACATGGCTCGTCGAGCAAGCCGCCACCACGGTCCACAGCACGCCGTCACTCCTGCGCTCGTGGCTGGCGGACATGACGGCGGCCGGCGCGGTCGATACGGTCCGGTTGTTGTCGACGTGCGGCGAACCGGTCCACAGCGACGATGTGGCGACGCTTCGCCGGACGCTGATGCCGGCGGGGGTGTTCTGCAGTTGGTCGGGATCCTCGGAAACGGGCAACCTGGCGTTCAATCGCTTTCCGGCGCAACGCGAAGTCCCGTCGGGCGTCATTCCCGTCGGTCGGCCGGCCACGGACAAGCACGTGCGGATCGTCGGTGAAGACGGCCGCGACCTCCCACCGGGGACAGTCGGAGAGGTGGTCGTCGAATCGGCCCACCTGGCGCTCGGCTACTTCAACGATCCGGACCAGACGGCTGCGAAGTTCACCGCACTGGGCAATGGTCGGCGCAGGTACCGAACCGGCGACCTCGGCCGCTTCGACGACGACGGCCAGCTGTATCTGCTCGGCCGCCGCGACGACGCGATCAAGGTGCGCGGCTATCTGGTGGAGCCGGCCGAGGTGGAGGCGGCCATCCGGGCACTGCCGTGGGCCACGGACGTCGTGGTCACCGCCGATCGTGCGGCGGGGCGACTCACCGCCCACGTCGCCGTCGATCCGGACAAGTGGTCGCCGTCGCCGTCCGAGATCCGCCAGGCGCTGTCCGCATCGTTGGCGCCGTGGATGATTCCCCGCGACGTGGTGGTACTCGCCGAGTTGCCGAGAAACGAGCGGGGCAAGGTCGACAGGGGAGCGCTTCCGCGACCGCCTGCGCGGGTCATCGAACCGATGCGCGGACTCACAGAAGCAAACCTGGAAATCTTGTGGCTCGACGTACTCGCGCTCGACGAGGTCGGCCGCGCAGAGGACTTCATTTCCCTCGGCGGAGACTCGCTGGCTGCTGCCGCGCTGCTCAAACAGGTGAGCGAGCGTTGGTTCGTGGACATCTCGACCGCCGAGTTCGCGCGCGAACCCACCATCGTCGGGCTCGGCAGGCTTCTCGACAACGCGAGCCGGCGGCGTGTGCGTTCCGAAGGGGCCGGGGCCGGAACGATCACCCTCCTGCGCGGGGGGACGGGGGTGCCGCTGTTCCTTGTTTCCGGTGCCGGCGCACCCGCGGTGAGTTTGCTGCCCCTGGTCCGGGAGTTGTCCGGCGACTATCCCGTTTACGGACTGCAGTCGCACGGGCTCGAACGAAAAGGCCGGGCGGACCACACGATTCGCGCAGCCGCCCGGCGGGTGATCGCCGACATCACAGAAGTCGCACCGCACGGTCCGTTCCGTGTGGGCGGCTACTCGTTCGGCGGTTTCGTGGCACTCGAAGCAGCGGCGACGCTGGCGGGCAACGGGCACGACTGTGAGGCGGTGATTCTGATCGATCCGCTGTTCGAGCCCGAACTCGTGGCCAGGATCCGGAGCGGTGCGCCGCGGAGGCGATTCTCCATCGCGCGCCGGTCCACCGTCGTGCGGTCCACACCGGATCGGTCCGCCGCACCTGATCGGTTCGGTGATGACACCGAACCGGCCGGGCCACGCACGCTGTCCGAGCGGCTCACTGCACGGTGGAGTAAGCTGCTCATGGGTTTCCTGGTGACGACAGCCGGCCTGATCCGGCTTCCGACGGTGACGCACTGGTCGGTGTTTTGGGATCTGAGCAGGCGGATGATCAGGCGCCACCGGCCCGCCGCGTACCGTGGATCGGCCGTCCTGGTCGCGTCATCATCGAACACGGACGATCAGGCCGACTGGGAGAAGCTGGTGGGTACTCTCGACGTCGTCCGGGTCACGGGCGACCACCACGCCATGATGCGGACGCCAAGGGTGACGGAGGTGGCTGCGGCGGTCAACGCCGTGCTCGAACAGTTCAGCGGATCAGATGGACGTGGCCGGTGACCACTGTCGCGGCGGTGATCGCCGCTTTCGAACCGGGTCCGGAACTGATGTCGGTAGTGGAATATGCTGACTCCCAAGTGGATTCGGTGATCGTCGTCGACGACGGGTCACCATCGCGACTGCGTGGCGGCGACGGCCGGGTCGCTGAGGTACTGGAGTCATGTGCCGACGCGGGTGTCACGGTGATCGAGTCGCCCGAGAATTCGGGTATCGCACACGCGCTGAACACCGGTGTATGCGAGGCACTGCGGTCCGGTGCCGATATCGTACTGACTCTTGATCAGGACACCCGAATCGGCGACGGGTACGTCGACCGCGCCGTGGCCCATCTGGAACTCGCGAGATCGGTCGGCATCGTAGACGCAGTTGCTTCACCGAGCGTGATCAATGACGATGTCGCGCCCTTCTGGTTCGCCGAGAAGGGGCTGACGCTGGCCTTTGAACCGATCCAGTCGGGACTGATGATTCCACGCGGGGTGTTCGACAAGGTAGGGCTGTTCGATGAGTCGCTGTTCATCGACTGCGTCGAGACCGAGTTTTATCTGCGGGCACGTGCCCACGGTGTCCACGCGCTCGTGGTGCCCGGTACCCGGATCGTGCACCGGCTGGGAACACGCACCTCCTGGACGCCACCTCGCCCGCTGCGCTGGTTGCTGCGTGGCCGCGGACAAGATGCCTCGATCGGGTTCTCCGAACATGCGCCGTTCCGGCATTACTACATCACCCGCAACAGGCTTGTCCTCTACCGGCGGTACGCTCGCACGGAACCGCTGTGGTGCGCCGTGTCGGTGATGAAGGACACTGCGCATCGGGCCCGGTCGATGGCCGTCGGCTCCGATCGGTGTGCCCAGATGTACATGTCAGCTGTGGGGGTGTGGGCGGCAATATCTGGTGACATCGGCAAGGTGCCCGAACGTACGCTACGTCGGTCGGAGCGTCTGTGAGGCGCCGCATGGTCGGACCGCCGCCCGCCGAACGTCGATCCCGACGGGACCTCGGTGTGCCGTCGCTGGTGTCGGTCGTGATTCCGGTACGCAACGGAGTCGACGTGATCGATGAACAACTGTCTGCGTTGGCCAACCAGGACTATCTGGGCCCGTTCGAGGTCATCGTCGCTGACAACGGCTCGACCGACTCGCTGCGTGGCCACCTCGACGATCATCCGCTGGCCGACCGTATCCGTCTTCGGTGGGTCGACGCCTCGGGATTTCCCGGCGCCGCCTATGCGCGCAACGAGGGTGTTCGCGTCGCGGCCGGTGACTTCATTGCCTTTTGCGATGCTGATGACCGCGTGTACCCGGAGTGGTTGCGCGAGCTGACGGCCGTTGCCGCGTACAGCGAGGCGGTGGGCGGAGCGGTGGAAACCCACTCCCTCAATTCGCGACTCGTGCAGTCCTGGCGACCGATGCTACCGTCGGAGACCCCGTACGAGATTCCCGGATATCTGCGGGTGCCACCCACCTGCAGTTTCGGTATCTGGCGGCAGATGTTCGACAAGGTCGGCGGATTCGATACCAGTTACAACCGGGGTGCCGAGGATGCGGACCTGGCCATCCGTATTCAGCTTGCCGGCGGAGTACTCGGACACGCACCTAAGGCTCTCGTCGCCTATCGTCTTCGGGATACATTGCGTGGCATCTGGTCTCAGTCGGTGATGTGCGGGGAAGGCCACGCGCACCTGTACTCCGACTACCGGCACTACGGTATGCCGCGCGACAAGTGGTACGTAACGGTTGATCTGGTGTTGTACGTGCTCGTGCGTAATCCGCTGCTGCCGACCGTCCTGACCCGCGTGCCCACCGGTCACTGGCTTTTCCACGCGGGCAACCGGCTCGGCCGCATCCGGGGCAGCATCCGCCACCGTTGCTTCTACGCCTGACCGACCGCATACGCGGTCGGCCGGTGGCGAGCACACCACTGATACCCGACCTGGTGGTGCGCTCAGTTCAAGGTCGCGGCACGCCGGTAGCCGACGAGCGTCGGGCCGGTGAAGACGATCAGCAACGCCGCCGACCAAGCCAGCGTCAGCAGCATCGGGCGCGCCACCGGACCTTCGGTGGCCAGGGCACGGATCGTGTCGATGGTGCAGCTCATCGGTTGATACTCGATAGCGGGTCGCAACCAGGCCGGGTATGAGTCGGCGGGTACGAACCCGGTGTTGAAGAACATCGCCAGTTGCGTACCGATGGCCGTCCATTCGACGATATGCGAATCGCGGCTCATCAGCGCGAGCGCGGTGATCATCATCGAGAACGAGAGGCCGAATCCCGTGGCCACTGCGATGATGCCCAGGTAGCCCGGCAGACCGCTGTGGATACGGAAGCCGATAACCATACCCACCAGCAGGACGGCACTCACGGTGATGACGATGCGGACGGATTCGGCGAGGAGCCTGCCGGTCATCGCCGAGGCACGGTGTGTCGGTAGCGTCCACATCTTGCTCAGCAGCCCGGTGGTTTGTTCGCGCCGCAAACCGAGAGCGCTGATGGACGAACCCGACATGGCACCGACCAGTGCGACCATCGGCACCATGCCGAAGGTGTTGGATGTTCCGGAATGCTCGCTGACCGAGCTGTCGAGAACCAGCCAGAACAGCAGCACCGTCAACGCGGGGAACAGCAGCGACTGCAGCAGTGTCACGGGATCTCTGGACCACTTGAGCAGGATCCGCTGCGCCTGCAACACCGAGTCGTGCGACAGATCCTGAACGGTCGGCTCGGGTCTCCACCGGTCACGCGTCGGGAAATTCAGCGGTGACTCGTAGGTGACGACGTCGGCCACCTCGCTACCGAACGGCATGCGTGTGCTGTCGGTGGCTCTTCTACGCGCCTTGTCGTTGCGGCGACGGATCAGACGTGTGCGGGTCATAGATAATTCCGTCTGTGGGTTTGAATGTGGTGGGCCCACAAGAGGAACACGAGGGCCAGACCTGCCAGCCAGATGAGCGCGGGGAGCGCGGTCTGCAGTGTGGGATTCCCGTCGGCGAGCTCGCGCATCGTCGATGAGAAATGTGACACAGGCTGATTGCGGGCGAACGGCCGGGCCCATTCGGGAAATCCCGACTCGGGCACGAAGCCTGTCGACACCAGGCCCAGGACGAGCTGGGGCAGGACGAGCAACTGTGAGGTGGATTCGACGCCGTGAGCGGTCATCCCGAGACAGTCGGCACCCAGCGCCAGCAGCAGCCCGACCAGCAGACTGAACCCGACGAACGCGATCGTGTCGAGTGCGCCACCGTTGAACGAGAATCCGAGGAGATATCCGAACAGCAGAGCGGCGCAGATGGACACCATAGACCGGACCGCCGCGGTACTCATCCGGGCCGATACCGGGACTAGAGCGTGGACCGGCATTGCCGACAATCTGCGAGTCATGCCGCGCATCTTGTCCAGCGTGGCCCGTTGTGCTGCGGCGACGGCCGTGAACGCGGCGGTCTGCAGCACGATGATCGGCATCAGGAACTGCGCGTAGTCGATGCCGTGGTCTGCCATGACCAGCCGTAGAGGCAGGTAGAAGCCGAGCGCAAACACCAACGGCATCGTGACGGCGGCCAGAAACTCACCCCCGACCCTGGCCGAGCGCAGCGACCGGGCGGTCATGGTGCGCCATTGACGCAGGAACACACTCCCTGGTTGCCACAGTGATCGGTCGCCGCAGTCGGGCCAGTCCAGGCGTTCACCCGTGACCGCGGTGGCGGTGGATCGAACGGTCATCGGTCACCGTCGGCAGCGGCGTCCCCGGTCAGACTGAGAAAGACGTCGTCAAGTGATGGTGTGCGCAATCCCACATCGGCCAGCTCGATACCTGCCTCGTGGGCGGCGTCTATCACCCGCCCCATGGTGTCCACGCGGTCCGGAGCGGTGAGGGTCACGGTGGCGGTGGCGCTGACCGTACAGCGGTGGCCGGGGCCGAACCGCTCGGTGAGCACGTCGCACAGCGCGGGCGCGAGTGATTCGTCGGCCGGCACCGCCTCGCAGTACGTGCCCCCGACCTTGTCCTTCAATTCCGCGGCGGTTCCCTCGGCGACCACCCGGCCCCGGTCGATCACGATGATGTTGTCGGAAAGCTGGTCGGCCTCTTCGAGATACTGGGTGGTCAGCAGCGTGGTGATACCGTCTGTGCGCAGCGCCGCGACCATCGTCCACACCGCCTGGCGACTGCGCGGATCCAGGCCGGTCGTCGGCTCGTCCAGGAACACCACCTCGGGTTTGACGACGAGACCGCAGGCGATGTCGAGTCGGCGGCGCATCCCGCCGGAGTAGGTCCGCACCAGGCGCTGCCCCGCAGCGACAAGGCCGAACTTCTCCAGCAGGTAGTCGGCTCGCTCCTGGGCACTTCGGCGGCGCAGGCCCCGCATCCGGCCGAAGAAGATCAGGTTCTCGCGACCGCTGAGGGTCTCATCGAGCGCGGCGTACTGGCCGGTCATCGATATCGAGGCCCGCACGCCGGCGGGGTCGGTGATCAGGTCGTGTCCGACGATGGTCGCGCTTCCCGAATCGGGTGTGGTGAGGGTTCCCAGTGTGGACACCAGGGTCGATTTGCCCGCACCGTTGGGGCCGAGGATGCCGAGCACGCTGCCCTTCGGGACGGTGAAGGAGATATCGCGGAGCGCCTCGACCTCATCGAACCGTTTGCTCAGACCAGACACGCGTACCGTGACCTCGGGGACGGGGTCGTCGGGCGAGGTGCCGGACTCGGGTGGGGCGGTCATGGGGCGTTCCATTCTTCTGTCGTGTCCGATTGCAGTGGCGCGTGATAGGCCGCGGTGGCACTGCGGCCGCGGTGCGCCGGGATGTCCTAAGTCTTTCGGGCTGGTCCGTACGTTTGGGTCAGGTCTGTCCGGGGATACTCGGTGACGCTACTATCGCATACAGGATTCTAGGTAAGGCTGTGCTAACCTATCGTGTCCTGAAGTGCATGACCGTACGGGGGTCGTCCCGGTCCGCGCTTCACACGAATCGACCTGACACAACAACAGTTGGGATAACGGAACTACCTTGACCGTCTACGAGCGCGGTGCACAGTTGCAGGCCGGTGGGGAGCCGGACGGCCTGGCACCAGCCGCCGACCGATACGTCCCGTTGTCGGCGGCACAGCGCAGCATCTGGTTCGCCCAGCAACTCGCCCCTGGTACGGCGTTCTCGATCGCCCAGTATGTCGACGTCAGCGGTGAGCTGGACACGTATCTACTCACCGACGCCGGCCGACAGGTCGCCCGCGAGTTCGGGACGGGCATGGTGAGGCTGGTACCGGCGAGCATCGTCGCGGACGGTGACAATCCCACCGGCGCTCCGTTCCAGGCGATCGATGACGAGGCGCGCGTCGAGTTCATCGACCTGGATCTGCGCACCGAGTCCGATCCCGAGGCCGCCGCCCGCGCCTGGATGGACGACGAGTTCCGTGGGCCGCTCGACCTGTTCGCCGACCGCCTGCTCGTATCGGTCACCCTGCGCATCGCCGACCGGCGCTGGTTCTGGTACTCGCGGGTCCATCACATCCTGCTCGACGGCTACGGCTCCACGGCTTTCACCGAACGGGTGGCACAGGTCTACACCGGACGGATCCTCGGCATCGAGGTACAGCCGTCGCGTGCGGGCAGTCTGGCCGACCTATATGCCGACGACCTCGCCTACCGGTCGTCGACCCGGTTCGAGCGGGACCGCGAACACTGGGCCGGCCGGCTTGCCGACCTGCCCGCACCGATCCGGCTCGGTAACCCGGGAGCCGGAGCGCCCACCCGGTCGCGGAGCGTCGGCGGCGACCTCGATCAGCGGCTTCTCGACGCGGTGAGCGCCTTCTGCGCCGACAACAATGTCACCGTCGCGGCGGTGGCGACCGCTGCGACCGCCCTCTATCTGTCCCGGATGAGCGGCCACGACGACGTGGCACTGAGCCTGCCGGTGTCCGCGCGCACCAACGCCCTGCTGCGCAGGTCGGGCGGAATGGTGTCGAACGTGGTGCCGATCCGGGCGAAGATCGGTGAGCACACGACTGTCGCGGAATACCTGGCGCAGGTCGCCGCCGAACTCAGCGGGGCGTTGCGGCATCAGCGGTTCCGGTTCGAGGACATGACACGGCAGTCGGACGGGGCGGTCGCGGACCGCGGCTTCTTCGGGCCCGTCGTCAACATCATGATGTTCCGGGGCGAGACCACGCTGGGGCACAGCACGGGCCGCAGCTACGTCCTGAGCACCGGACCGATCGACGATCTGGCGTTTACCGTCTATACCGGCGGCGGCGATCTGAGAATCGACATCGAGGCCAACGCCGATGCTTACTCGGCGGACGACCTCGACGGCCACCACCGGCGACTGTGTACCGTTCTGGCGGCACTGGCCGGGGCTCCGGCCGGTGCTCGTATCGCCAGGCTCGACGTCCTCGACCCCGACAGTCGTTCCCGGCTGGTACCCGCTCGCGGACCGCTCGCGGCCGTCGCAGAGCCCGTGCCCGATCTGCTCGCCCGGGTCCGGGCCACCCACCCGGACGTCACGGCGCTCATCGACGGCGAAACCACCCTGCGCTACGACGAACTCGCCCAGCGCGTGCACCGGCTGGCGCGCGTGCTCCTTTCCCATGGGATCGGCCCCGGCCGTCAGGTTGCGGTGCTCCTGCCGCGGGGCGTGAATTCGGTGACCACGACGCTGGCCGTGTTCGCCACAGGTGCCACATTCGTACCGATCGATCCCGCACTGCCCGACGATCGAATCGCCTATCTGCTGGAGGACAGCGGCGCCGAATTCGGGGTCGCCGGTCACGCGGGTGATGATCGTTTCGCCGAGTTGCCGTCGTCGTCCCCTGCCATCACGTGGCTACGCTTGGACGACCCGGCGCTGATCGCCGGATACCGCGCCGCCACGCCGGAACCGGTCACCGACGCCGACCGTCCGAGAAGACTGACCGTCGATGACGTGGCCTACCTGATCTACACCTCTGGATCGACCGGCCGGCCCAAGGGTGTGGCGATCTCCCATCGCGGGCTGTCCTCGTTCGCCGCCGAACAGAACGCGCGGTACGGGGTGGGGCCGGGTGCGCGCACCGTGCATTTTGCCTCCCCGAGCTTCGACGCCGCGATCCTCGAACTGCTGCTGGCCTTCGCCTCGGGCGCGACGCTGGTCGTCGTACCGCCCGATGTGTACGGGGGCATCGAACTGGGCCGGATGCTGCGGGCTGAGCGCATCACCCACCTGTTCCTGACACCGGCCGCGCTGGCGTCGGTGCCTCACGCCGATCCCGCGGTGACCGACGGCCTGCCCGATCTCGGAACCATCATCGTCGGCGGCGAGGCGTGCCCGCCCGATCTGGTGGCGCGCTGGGCATCGGGCCGCCGGATGTTCAACGCCTACGGTCCCACCGAGTCGACGGTGATGGTCACGCTGGCAGGTCCGCTTGAGCCCGGTGGTGAGGTGCCGATCGGCACTCCGATCACCGGCACCACGGTCGTCGTTCTCGATCGACGGCTGCTTCCGGTGCCGGTGGGGGCCACCGGTGAGCTGTATCTCGGCGGAGTGGGCCTGGCCCGCGGCTATCACCGGCGCGAATCACTCACTGCCGCAAGGTTTGTCGCCGATCCCTATGGTCCGCCCGGGGCGCGGCTGTACCGCACCGGTGATCTCGTGTGCTGGAACGAGAACCGGCAACTGGTCTACCGCGGCCGGGCCGACAGGCAGATCAAGATCCGCGGTTTCCGAGTCGAACTGGGCGAGATCGACGCCGCGATCACCTCGATCGACGGCGTCGAGACCGCGATCACCGAACCGCAGACCGCGCCCGGACCCGCCACATCGGCGGCCACGGACCTTCGTACCGTGCTTGTCGGGTACTTCACCGGAACCGCCGACCCCGCCGAGATCCGTGAACGGCTCCACACACTGCTGCCCGCGCACATGGTGCCGGCGGCGATCATGCATCTCGATGCCCTGCCGCTCACCTCGTCGGGCAAGATCAACCGCGAGGAGTTGCCCGTACCGGTGCTGCGTTCGGGGCCCTACTCGCCCCCCGGCACACCGGCCGAGGAGCGTGTGGCGGCGGCGTTCGCCGCATGTGCGCGGGCCGAGCGCGCCGGCCGTGACGACGACTTCTTCGCCCTCGGCGGGGATTCGCTGGCCGCGACCCGGCTGGTGGCCGAACTCGGCCACGAGTTCGGAATCGATATCCCGGTGCGCTGGGTGTTCGAGTCGCCCACGGTCGCGACCCTCGCCCGCCGTCTCGACGACGCGAGTGCAGTGGCGGCGGACAGCGCGGCGATGGAGGATGCCGCCGGGGGCCCCGGTCGGTTACCCATGTTGCGGCACAGCACTTCTGACGGCAACATCGTGCCGGTCTCGCCGCAGCAGAAGCGGATGTGGATCGTCAACCGGTTCGATACCGAGTCGACGATCTTCCATATCCCGTTCGCACTGCGGCTGCGCGGGACCCTGGACGTGGCCGCGCTCTCGGACGCACTCGTCGACGTCCTCGACCGGCACGAGACGTTGCGCACGGTATATCCGGACAGCCCGGAGGGGCCGATCCAGCAGGTATTGCCGCTCGATCGGATCACCCATCTGACCGATCCGGTCCGCAATCCCCGGCCCGTCGCGGCCGAGGACGTCCTGACCCGGATCGGCGACCTCGCCGCGACCGGATTCGATGTGTCCGAACAGGTTCCGCTGGCACTGACGTTGCTCAGGGTCGACGACGCCGACCACGTCCTGGTGTGCGTGGTTCACCACATCGCCGCCGACGGCTCGTCGTCGGCGCCCTTGGCCCTCGATCTGGCGCGGGCTTACAGTGCCCGGTGCCACGCAAGCGCACCCGAATGGCAGCCGCTGCCGGTGACCTATCGCGACTACACCCGCTGGCATCACGAACTCATGGGCAGTGAGTCCGACCCGGCGTCGGTATCGGCTGTGCAACTTGAGTATTGGCGCATCCGATTGCAAGGTCTGCCCGATCTGCTCGCCTTACCGACCGACCGGCCGCGCCCGGCCGCCACCGCGGCCGACAACGGGGGACACCTGACGGCCGAGGTTGCGCCCGATCAGGTGGCGCGGGTGCG
Source organism: uncultured Gordonia sp. (assembly GCF_937858515.1). NCBI lineage: Bacteria > Bacillati > Actinomycetota > Actinomycetes > Mycobacteriales > Gordoniaceae > Gordonia > uncultured Gordonia sp. The sequence continues at coordinate 19,290 of NZ_CALLZT010000150.1, forward strand.
GGCGGTGGCCGCCGCCCACGGCGTCACCGCTTTCATGGTGGCGCACGCTGTGCTGGCCGTGCTGCTCGCCCGGTTATCCGGGTCGGCCGACATCGCGGTCGGCACACCGGTCGCCGGGCGCGGGCATCGTGATCTTGCCGGGCTGGTCGGCATGTTCGCCGGAACCCTGGTGTTGCGCACCGAAATCCGCTCCGACCACACCTTCGCTCAGGTACTGCAGACGGTGCGTGACGCCGATCTCGGAGCCTTCGAGAACGCCGACATCCCGTTCGACAGACTCGTCGACCTGATGAAGCCGCGCCGTTCGGCCGCCTACCATCCGCTGTTCCAGGTCGGCTTCTCCTATCAGAACATCAGTCTCGGACACTTCACCCTCGACGGTGTCGACGTCGAGGTCATCGAACCCGAACTCGGCGTCGCCAAGTCGGATCTGCACTTGACCCTCGTCGACAACGGCGAGGCCGACGCGATCGCTGTGCGCTGGGACTACGACCGGGACCTCTTCGACCACAGCACCATTGAGCGTTGGCATGACCTGTGGACGGCGCTGCTGACCGGAGCGCTCGGCGACGCCGACACTCCGGTCGGCGATCTGCGCGTCGATTCCGCGGCCGCGACATCCGAACTGATGGGGGCGGTGAGCGGGCGTCCGGCCGGAACGCTGACCGGATTGCTGGAGCGGGCGTTCACCCGGTATGCCGACGCGGAGGCGCTGTGGGTCGACGGAGCCCGGTCGGTGATCACCTACCGGCAACTGTCGGTTCGGGTGAATCGGTTGGCGGGCAGGCTGATCGCCGCCGGGGTGGGCCCGGAGGTCAGGGTGGCGGTGGCCATCGAACGTTCCGCTGAGCTCATCGAGGCCGTGCTGGCGGTCCTCGTCGCCGGGGGTGCCTACGTGCCCGTCGATCCCGGTGCGCCGGCCGAACGGAACAGGCTGGTCCTGGAGTCGGTCGATCCGGCGCTGCTGCTCGTCGCCGGGGGAGTTCCCGACGGACTTCCACGTGGCGGTATCACGTTGTACGACATCATCTCCGGTGAAGTACCGGCCGAGCTGGACGCCGACGAGGTCATCGCAGCGGTGACGCGGCCGGCCAACACCGCGTACATCATCTACACGTCCGGATCCACCGGCGCACCCAAGGGTGTGGCAGTCTCCCACGGCGCCATCGCTTCCCAATTATGCTGGAAGGCAGCCACTTTCCCGATCGGTACCGGCGATACCCTCGTACTCAGGACCAACCTGACATTCGATCTGTCGGTGTGGGAGCTGTTCTGGCCGTTGATCAGTGGGGCACGGCTGGCCGTTGCCGAGCCCGGTGGCGACCGCGACCCACGCTACCTGGCCGCACTCATGGCCCGTGCAGGAGTGACCGCCGCCCATTTCGTCCCCTCGTTGCTCGACGCACACCTCGACGCGATCGCCGACGCCGGTTCGCTCGCACACCCGCTGGGTAGGGTCCTGTGCATCGGAGAGGCCCTCAATCCGGCAACCGCCAGGCGTGCGGCCGAGGTCCTCGGTGCCCGTGTGTTCAACCTGTACGGCCCCACCGAGGCGGCCGTCGGCATCACCTGCCACGAGTGGGAGACGGACACCAGGGACGGGGGCACCAGAGATAGGGATACGAGGAACGGGACCGCGCGAGCAGGGTCCACGGTGGCCATCGGCACGCCCGCCGACGATTCGGCCGCCGTCGTTCTCGACTCCCGCCTACACCGTGTACCCGACGGTGTGGCGGGTGAGCTGTATCTGGGTGGCGTTCAATTGGCGAGGGCTTATCATGGCCGCCCGGACCTGACCGCCGCCCGCTTCGTCGCCGACCCGTCCGGTGGTGGCCGACGGCTCTACCGCACCGGCGACACCGCCCGCGTCGGCTCCAACGGGCAACTGGAGTTCTTGGGGCGCAACGACTTCCAGGTAAAGATCCGGGGCCAGCGGATCGAGCTGGGGGAGATCGAAGCGGCCTTGGCCGCCGACCCCAGAGTCGCCTCGGCCGTCGTCGCGGCGCACGAAGAAGTATTGGTGGCGTACCTGGTGCCCGACTCCGCCGAACCCGGCTGGGACGGCGGCGCGGTCCTGGAGGACCTGGCAGCCCACCTGCCCGCCTACATGATCCCGGCCGTGAGCCTGACCCTGTCCGAACTGCCCCGCGGCATCCACGGCAAGGTCGACCGCGCCGCGCTCCCCACACCGCCGCGGACCCGGCGCGAGTACCGAGCACCTCGCACCGGCACCGAACGCGCTCTGATCGGTCTGCTCGGAGATCTGCTGCCCGGCGCGATACCCGATCCCGGCCACGCTTCGGCAGCCGGTACGCCGCTCGGGGTGACCGACGACTTCTTCGATCGCGGGGGAAACTCGCTGATCGCCGCCCGACTGTCGGCTCGCATCGAGGACGCCTTCGGAGTGTCGGTACCTGTACGGACGGTCCTGGACTTCCCGGAGATCGGCCAACTGGCCGCCCGGCTCGAGGAGGCCTCGCTCAGCGGCAGGCCGCGCCTGACCACATGGCCCCGCCCGGATCGAATTCCGCTGTCGCGTCAGCAGTTACGGATGTGGCTGCTCGACCAGCTCGACCCCGGAACCGGCGTCTACAACCTGCCGCTGGCACTACGGATCGACGGGCACCTCGACCAGACGGCGTTCGCCGTTGCGCTGCGACACCTGCTCGATCGGCACGAAAGCCTGCGCACGATCTACCCGGTCACCGGCGGTATGCCGCACCAGCTGATCCTCGGAGCCGACGACGCGCTTGCCGGAGCCGATATCACTCTGCCCGTCGAGATGGCACCGACCCCGGCCCGTGTACTCGCAGACAGTGAGATGGTTGAACTTCTCGCCGACATCGCCGCCCGCGGATTCGACCTCGGCAGCGCGATCCCGCTGCGGATTCACGTGATCACCGAAGCGGCGGACCGGCATGTCGTGGTGATCGTGGTGCACCACATCGTCGCCGACGGCTGGTCGATCCGGCTGCTGTTCACCGACCTCATCGCCGGCTATCTTGCCGCCCGCGAACAGCGTCGCCCCGAAGGCGCCGGACTCGGCCCGGCCGCGTCTGATCCCGCCGAACTCGATCGGGCCGAGCCGTTGCCCATCCACTACGCCGACTACGCGATGTGGCGAGCGGCCTTGCTCGATGAGGCCCACCCGAGTATCGCCGGTCAGTACGCGTTCTGGGACCGTACGCTCGCAGCACTTCCAGGGCCGCTCCCGCTGCCGCTCGACCGGCCACGCCGGGCGCACCCCACCGGCATAGGTGCGACCATCGCATTCGAGATCGAACCCGAGCTGGTGGCGGCGGCCTCGGCCTACGCCCGGGCCCGGAACGCCACGCTGTTCCATATGATCCACGCAGCTTTCGCCATCATGCTCTCGCGCCTGTCCGATACGCGCGACATCGTGATCGGCACACCGGTGTCCGGACGGCCGAGCGCACTGCTCGACGAGGTCGTCGGCATGTTCGTCGAAACCGTCGTGTTGCGCACCGACGTCGACCCCGATGCGCGCATCGATCAGTTCATCGACGCTGTCCGTATGAGCGACACAGCCGCACAAGACAATTCCGAGGTTCCCTTCGACGATATCGCAGCCCGGTACGAAGCCGACCCCGGTGGCGCCCATCATCCGGTCTTTCAGGTGATGCTGGCCGCGGGCGACCCGGCACCCGGCCCGATGACGGTCGACGGACTCACCGTGGCACCTGTCGAGATCGACCTACCGGTGGCTCGCTTCGATCTGCATCTGACGATCGACCTGCCCGTCGGCACCGGCGGGGCGAACGACGCTGTGCGGGAAGCCGGCCAACCGGACACGGATCAAACGGACACTGACCAACCGGGTGCGGGGGCTATACGCGGTCGCCTCACCTACGCCACCGACATCTTCGACCACCGGACCGTCGCCCGGTTCCCCGGAATGCTGCGGCATGTGCTGCACGCGCTCACCACCGGACTGCGAACACGTGTGCACGACATCGATATCGTGCCGGCCGAGGAGATGGACGTACTCCTGTCACGGCTGTCCCATGGTCCGCAGCCGGTCATCAACCGTTGTCAGGCGACGTTGCCCGAACTCCTCGCGGCCAACGCATCGCTCGGCCGGGCCGCGGTTGTCAGGGACGATTCAGGCGGGATCGGCGCGGCCGAGTTCCGGCGCCGGGTCGCGCGTACAGCGCGGGCGCTGATCGACCGCGGCGTCGGGCCGGAGTCTACGGTCGCGGTCGCCGTCGCGCGTTCGATCGACATGCTCGTGGCGATTCACGCCGTCGTGTCGGCGGGCCGCGCCTACGTGCCGCTCGAACCGGATCAGCCGCCCCTCCGGCCCGCCGGCATGCTCCCCCCCGCCGCTCCCGCCCCCGTTATCCCCACGGCCGCCACGGCAGAACTGCTGCCACCGGGATACGCCGACAGGCTGTTCGAACCGGGCGACCGGCACGCCGCCCGCTCCGACGCGGTGGTCGACGACCACGACCGGCGGACCCCACTGCTGCCCGCACATCCGGCGTACGTCCTGTTCACTTCCGGTTCCACCGGTACCCCCAAAGCGGTCAGCGTCAGCCACGAGGCCATCGTCAACCGCCTGTGCTGGATGCAGCAGAAATACCCGATCGGCCATACCCACACGGTCCTGCAGAAGACGCCGATCACTTTCGACGTTTCGGTGTGGGAACTGTTCTGGCCCTTCATCTCCGGAGCCTCCGTCGTACTCGCCGCACCCGGCGCGCACCGCGACCCGGCGGCGATCGCGCAGATCATCCGCGAACACGCCGTCTCGGTCGTCCACTTCGTTCCCACCATGCTCGACGCGTTCCTTGCCGCGCCCATCCCCGACAGCGACCTGGAATCGCTGCGTCTGGTGTTCACCAGCGGTGAGGCGCTGGCCGCGCGGACGGGCGGGGAGACACTGCGCCGGACTCTGGCCGCGGTGCACAACCTGTACGGACCGACCGAAGCCGCCGTCGACGTCACCGCTCATCAGGTCGGTGCGGGGGAGGCCGGGGGACGGTCGATCCCCATCGGACGGCCCACCGCCGGAAACGAGGTGTACGTCCTGGACAGCAGGCTGCGGCCGGTGGCGGCAGGCGTCGTCGGCGAGTTGTACCTCGGCGGAGTCCAGCTCGCCCGTGGGTATCACGGAAGTCCGGCGCTGACCGCCTGCCGATTTGTCGCGTCGCCGTGGGATGTGGGCCGGCGTCTTTACCGCACGGGTGACCTGGTTACCTGGCGCCAGATGCCTGACGGTGAGTTGGCCCTCGACTACATAGGACGCAGTGACTTCCAGGTCAAGATCCGCGGGCAGCGGGTCGAGAGCGGCGAGATCGAGGCGGTGCTTCTGGCATATCCCGATCTGGCCGCAGCGGTGGTTCTCGTTCACGACGATCCGGTCGCCGGGCAGCAACTCGTCGCGTATGTGGTCGTCGACGAGGACGCCCGCGGCGACGACAGTGGCTCCGCGTCCGCGCCGGACATCCGCCGGCACGTGGCACGGCATCTTCCCGATCACATGGTGCCGGCGCATGTGGTGGTGCTGACCGAGATTCCGGTGACCACCAGCGGCAAGGTCGACCGGCGGGCACTGCCGGCGCCTGCTGCCGGGGAGATCTCCCGACGTGGTGGCAGCGGCACCGACGGGCGTACCCCGACCGAGACGGTGATACTCGACATCATCCGGCCACTGCTCGGTGACCGGGTCGGCCGCGGAGACGACTTCTTCGACATGGGCGGCAACTCGCTGATCGCGATGAAGGTCGTCGCCGCCATCCACACGAGTTTCGGTGTCCGGTTGCCGGTGCGGGCCGTCTTCGACGCGCGTACTCCTGAGGCGATGGCGGCCATGGTCGATGGCCTTGTCGCAGAATGGGAACGGTCATCGCTCGGTGAACGGGCGCATACCGATCGCTCCGGCCATCTGCCCCTGTCGGCTGCGCAACAGCAGATGTGGTTGCACAACCGCATCTCGCCGTCATCGAGTGCGTTCATGATCGTCGCACCGCTCCGGATTCCCGGACGTCTCGATCCGGCGGTGCTGCCGGCGGCGATCGGGGATGTCATCGACCGGCACGAGATCCTGCGTACCAGCTACCCGGAAACCGGCGACGGTCCGGTCCAGGTAGTCCGTGACGTGGTACCCGGCGACCTCGACCGGGTGGTGATCGTAATGGATGAGGTTGCCGCGGGCCACGACGATCCAGATATCGACGAGTGTGTGCGCGCCGCGCTCGATCGGCCCCTCGACCTCACCGCGGATCTTCCGCTGCGCGTGGCGATCCGGCCGTCCGGCGAGTTCACCGACGTGGTGCTGGCGATCCATCACATCGCCGCCGACGGATGGTCGCTGCGCGTGCTGGCCGGTGACCTGAACCTCGCCTACACGGCACGGGCGGCCGGAACAGCACCCGACCGGCCGCCGCTGCCTGTGCAATACGCCGACCATGTGCTCGCCAGGTCGGTACGGCTCGGCAGTGCCGACGATCCGTCATCCGAACTCGCCGGACACCTGGCGTACTGGCGCGCGGCCCTCGGGGACGCACCGTCCGATGCGGCCCCGGCGCGGGACGGCTCCGGCGGTGCGGCCGAACTGCATCGGATACCGGTGGACCCGGCACTGCTGCGCGAGATCGACCGGATCGCCGTGCGGTACAACACCACCCGGTTCGCAGTCGTCCACGCCGCGCTCGCAGTCACCCTCAGCAGATCAGGAGCCGGCCGGGACATCATCGTCGGCACACCGGTCGCGGGCCGCTCCGACGGTGACGTCGTCGGTCTGGTCGGCATGTTCGTCAGCATGGTCGCGTTGCGCTCGGATGTGGATCCGCAGCGCGGTTTCGGCGACCTGGTCGTGCGCTCACGGGAGACGATCCTCGATGGCCTCGACCATTCGGCTGTCGACGTGGAAGAGGTGATCGACCACCTGGGGATCGGCCGGGACGGGTCGCGGCATCCGCTCATTGCGGTCACCCTCACCGTCGACGCCGACGAGCATCCGGTGACCACCGGCGGCGCCGCGGCGCTTACGGAAGCTGCCGTGCGGATCGACCTGCCGGTCGCCAGATTCGATCTCGAGTTCGCCGTCACACCCACCGCGGGCGGCGGAGCAGAACTCACGGTCGTGCACCGGCCGGAGGCCTATCGCGCCGCGACGGCTGCGGCATTGCTCGCCGGACTCGACCACGTGCTGCATGTTGTGGTCGCGAATCCGGATGTGGCGCTGCGTGAACTGGACCTGCTGACCGATGCCGAACATGCGACGATGGCCGCGTTGTCGGGTCCGCCGCCCGTCGCGCCGCGCTTTCTCGACGACGTGCTGGCCACCCCCGGCTACCGGCTGGCCGGATACGACCGGACCGGCCGGTGGACGCGGTGGGACCACGACACGGTCACCGGATACAGTGCCCGGCTCGCCCGAGTGTTGCGGGCCCGCGGCGCCGGGCCGGAAACGGTTGTGGCGCTGTGTATCGGCCGCTCGCCGGAATCGGTGGCCGCCATGCGGGCGGTGGCCACGACCGGAGCCGCTTTCGTGCCCATCGACCCCGCCTATCCGGCCGACCGGATCGCGTTCATGATCGGCGACTCGGGGGCCGGGGTCATCGTCACCACGAGCCACGACAGGGCACGGCTGACCGGAGTCGACGCAGTGCTCCTGAACGCCGCGATCGACGCCGACGCTCCGGATCTGTCCGCACCGGCCGATCACGAGCCGCACGAATCCTTTGTGCCGAACGGGAGCCGGCATATCGATCAGCTGGCCTATCTCATCTACACATCCGGGTCGACGGGCATCCCGAAAGCCGTTGCCGTAACCCATCGGGGCGTCGCCTCGTTCGTCGCCGAACAACGCCGCTATCGCGTGGACGCCGACAGTAGGGTGCTGCATTTCGCCTCACCGAGCTTCGACGCGGCGATGCTGGAGATCCTGCTCGCCGCCGACGCAGGAGCCACCACCGTCGTCGCGCCCACGACGCTGTACGGCTCCGACGACCTCACCGCACTGCTGCGCGAGGAATCGGTCACGCACGCCTTCCTGACACCCGGCGTGCTGGAAACGATCACTCCGGCACCGCCCGAACCCGATCCGCTGCCTGCGCTCAGCACGCTCATCGTGGGCGGTGACGCCTGCGCACCGGCCACTGCCCGACGCTGGATCACGTTGGGCAAGAGGTTCTTCAATGCCTTCGGCCCAACCGAGACCACCGTCATGGCCACGCTCGCGGGGCCGCTCACCGAGGTCGACACCACGCCGATGCTGATCGGTCCGGGTGTCACCGGAGCCCGCATTCGGGTGCTCGACGACGTCCTCACCGGACTGCCGCCCGGCGTCGACGGTGAACTCTATGTGGCCGGTCCGGGCCTGGCCCGCGGCTACCACGACAGACCCGCGCTCACCGCGGCCACCTTCGTCGCCGATCCCGACGGACCGCCCGGCTCGCGGCGGTACCGGACCGGCGATCTGGTGCGTGCGGTGACCGACCACCGCGGCGTCCCGGCACTGACGCATCAGGGCCGGGCCGACCGGCAGCTCAAGATCCGCGGACATCGCGTCGAAACCGGTGAGATTGAGGCGATCCTGCGGGCGAATGCCCGTATCGGTGGTGCCGTGGTCACCTCGGCGACCGGCCCCGACGGAACCACCGCCCTGGTCGCGTACGTGGTGCCGGCAGATTCCGGGGCGGACACGTTCGATGTGGACGGGCTACGAATCGGCCTGCGCGGCAGGCTGCCCGGCTACGCAGTGCCGTCGTCGATCATGGTGCTCGGCGCCATCCCGCTCACCACCGCCGGGAAAGTCGACCAACGTGCGCTACCCGTACCGATATTCGGTGAATCCGGTTATGCCGCACCGGAATCAGCGATGCAACAGCTCGTCGTCGAGGTGTTCTGCGAGGTGCTGCACCGAGATCGAGTCGGTGTGCGCGACAACTTCTTCGATGCCGGCGGTACCTCGCTGTCAGCGGCATCGGCGGTCGCCCGCATCCGGTCCCGGGCCGGGCGCGAACTGTCGGTGCCCGACTTGTTCGACGCCCCGACGGCCATGGGACTGGCCACCCTGCTCGAGAACGCGGCCGTGCAGAACGGCCCCGAGCCCGGGGAACTGCCGCGACCGGACCGGATCCCGCTCTCACCCGCGCAGCAGCGGATGTGGTTTCTCAACCGATTCGACCCGAGCGCGCTCACCGAGAACATCCCGCTGGTCCTGCGCATCACCGGTGATCTCGACGTGGCGGCGTTCGGTGCCGCCCTGCGGACCCTCGTCGCTCGGCACGAGGTACTGCGTACCAGCTACCCGGACTCCCCGCAGGGCCCGTTCCAGAAGATCCACCCGGTTGCGGATGCGGGCGTGGAACTCATCGTGACCGACGTCGACCAGGCCTCGCCGGACGAGGCCGTCAGGTCGGTGGCCGCTGTCGCTTTCGATGTCACCGCCGAGGTTCCCGTCCGAGCCGTGCTGCTGCGGGAACGCGATCGGCCGGGCGGTGATCACAGGTCATACGTGTTCGTGCTCGTGCTGCATCACATCTGCGCCGACGGTCTGTCGGTGGTGACCCTCGCCGCGCAACTCGCCGCCGACTACGCCGCGCTGCGCTCGGGTGGCGAGCCCGACCGTACCCCGGATCCGGTGCAGTACGCGGACTTCGCGATCTGGCAGCGAGCCCGCCTCGATGACCCTGACGGGCCCGCCGCCACCGAATTGGCGCAGTGGCGTGAGCGGCTCACCGGTGCGCCGCCGGTCGTCGACCTGCCCACCGATAGACCACGGCCCGCCGATCCGAGCGGCAGAGGGGGCCGGATCGACTTCCGCATCGACGACGGACTGTGGTCGCGGGTCACCGACTTCGCGGCGCACCGCGGCCTCACCCCGTTCATGGTCACGCACACCGCACTCGCGGTGTTGCTGGGCAGGATCGGTGACAACCGTGACGTGGTGATCGGCACGCACATCGCCGGCCGCGACCAATCCCGGCTCGACGCGGTGGTCGGCATGTTCGTCAATATGCTCGCCCTGCGCACGGTGATCGACCCCGCCGCGACCGGAGAACAGGCGCTCGCCCAGGCGCGGTCCGCCGCTTTGCATGGCTTCGCCCATTCGGAGATCCCGTTCGACCGGATCGTAGAGACCCTGGACCTGCCCCGCAGCACCGCTCATCACCCCGTCTTCCAGGTGGCGTTCTCGTTCCAGAACCTCGGACCGATCGGTATGACCCTGCCGGGCGCGGAGGTGGAGGTGATCGACGATGACCAACAGATCGCCGAGTTCGACCTGCACCTCACTCTGGCCGAGAACCGGGATGCGGAGGGCGGTTCCGCCGGTGTGACGGGTCAGCTTGGTTACGCGTCCGACTTGTTCGACGAATCGACCGCGGTGGAGCTGAGCGAACGCTACGTGCGGTTGCTCGGCGCCCTCGTAGAGTTCCCCGGCCGCCCGGTCGGTGACCTGCCGCTACTCGCACCCGCAGAGCTCGACAGGCTGTCGGCGAGCGCACCACCGGCACGGCACACCGAGCCAGGCCTGACCGACGGCTTCTACGCACAGGCGCTGCGCACACCGGACGCCGACGCGGTGGTCACATCCGGCGAGGTTCTCAGCTACCGGGAGCTGGTCCGTCGCGTCACCGACCTGGCCGCGCTGATCGCCGGTCACGGCGTCGGCCCGGACGACCGGGTGGCGGTCACCGCACCCCGCAGCCTGTACCAGGTCCTCGCGCTGTACGCCGTCGCGACCGTCGGGGCGGCCTATGTCCCGGTCGACCTGACCGCCGGTGAACGCGCCACCCTGATCCTGAACGCCGCGGATCCGGCGCTCGTCCTGGGTGTGGGCCCGGCGCCGGCCGGTGACCGGCCGTATCTCGACCTCACCGCCCTCCCGACGGCCCCTACGTGGGTGAACACCCGGCGCAGCCGTCCGGACAACTCCGCCTACGTCCTGTTCACCTCGGGTTCGACCGGCGTACCCAAAGGCGTCGACGTGTCCATCGGCGCCGTCACCGAGCAACTTCGCTGGATGCAGGATCGATACCCGATGGGCGCGGGCGACACGGTGGTCCTGAAGATCCCGGCCGGATTCGACGTGTCGGTGTGGGAGTACTGGTGGCCGCTGCGCACCGGCGCACGGATCGTCGTCGCCGAGCCGGGGGCTGAACGCGATGGCCGGGCACTGCTCGACATCATCGTGCGACACGAGGTGAGCATGCTGGCGACGGTGCCGTCGGCGCTCGCGATGTTGCTCGACGCCGTGCGCGGGCCCCTGCCCGGATCGCTGCGGGCCATCCTGTGCATCGGTGAGGAGCTTCCCGCCGAGACCGTCGTCCGGCTGCGGGCCACCGGCTCTTCCGCGGTGCTGCACAACCTGTACGGGCCCACCGAGGCGGCGGTCAGCGCGACCGGATACGAGGTGCGCGACGACCACGAGTACGACCGGGTGCCGATCGGTACCGCGCAGCCTTCCGTGGTGGCCCGGGTTCTCGACGCCCGACTACGGCCCGTCCCGGACGGCGTCGCCGGTGAGCTGTATCTCGGAGGTGTCCAGCTGGCCCGCGGCTATCGGGGCAATGCCGCCCGGACGTCGATCACCTTCGTGGCCGACCCCGTCGACGGATCGCGTATGTACCGCACCGGAGATCTGGTGCGCCGGATGCGTGACGGCAACATCAGCTATCTCGGGCGCACCGATCACCAGCTCAAGATCCGCGGGTTCCGGATCGAGCCCGGCGAGATCGAGGCCGTGCTGCGGCAATGCGACGGAGTCGCCGACGCCGTGGTCACCACCGCGTCGGACAGGCTGATCGGATTCATCACCGCCACCGCCACCGGCCCCGATCCGGACACCGGCCTCCCGGACACGGGCCTCGCGGACGCCGTCGGCAGCCGGATCGCACATCGCCTTCCCGACTATATGCGCCCGGAAATTCATGTCCTGGAAGAGTTTCCGTACAACACCAACGGAAAGGTCGACCGCGGCCGATTGCCCGCTCCGGCCCTCGCGAGGAGTGGCTATGAGGCACCGCGCCCGGGTATCGAACTCCGCGTCGCGGAGATCATCGCCGACGTGACCGGCGCACCGCGGGTCGGCAGGAACGACAGCTTTTTCGACGTCGGCGGCAACTCACTGTCGGCCACCCGGGTGGCGTCCCGGTTGGAGGACGAATCCGGCCGGCGGGTACCCGTTCGACTGCTGTTCGACAGTGTCGACATCGCCGACCTCGCCCGCCGGCTGGCGGAGCAGCCGCCGATTTCGGACGGTCCGGTGCTGGTACGGGGTTCTGATGAGCTGACCGGGCCCATCCCGCTCGCCCCGGCGCAACGCCGCATCTGGGACTCGATTCAGGCGGGTGCCCCGAGCGGCTGGAACGTGCCTTTCGCCATCCGTTTCACCGGCGACCTCGATCCGGCGGCGTTGACCGCCGCGGTGCTCGATGTTCTGGACCGGCACGAGGCGCTACGTACCGGTTATCGGCAGGACGCCGACGGTGCGGTGATGCTCGTTCGGTCCGTGGAGTCGATCCGGTCGCACGTGGAAGCATGCCTGCGCCCGGCGTCGGTCGCCGACGACGCGCTGGTATCGGTACTTTCTGAACTCGCCTGGACCCCACCCGATGTCACCGCGGACCTGCCGATCCGGCTGCGGCTGCTGCGTATCGGGGACGACGCACACATTCTGGTGCTGACGGTCTCGCACCTGAACCTGGACGGCGGATCGACGATGCCGTTCGCCCGGGACGTGCTCACCGCGTTCACTGCCAGGTCCGCGGGCACGGTGCCGCAGCTGCCGGTTCCGGCCGTCCGCTACGCCGACTACGCGCGCTGGAAACGGGAGATGCTCGGAACTCCTGGACATCGCACACCCGAGTTCACGCGGCAACTGTCGTATTGGACGAACCGGCTGGATATCGACGGCGCGGATGCCGCGGCGCGGCACCGGCGCAACGCGGTCGCAGGTGATGCCCGGCCCCGATGGGATGCCGACGCCGGCGTCATTGAGTTCGGTATCGACTCCGAACTGCACACTGCGATAGACGATTTCGCGCGGTCCTCGGGCGTGGGAGCGTTCGCGGTGCTTCAGGCGGCATTTGCCGTCGTATTGGCGCACCGGGCCGGAGATCCGCAGGTGCGGGTCGCCACTGCCAATGCGAACCGGGCACGCACCGCGCTCGCCGAGGTCATCGGCAACTTCTCCGAAGATCTGCCGATGCTCCTGGACGCGGCGGATTCCCGTACATTCGCCGACCTGGTCGGCGAAGTCGGCGCGCAGTTGCTCGCCGGGCTTGCGCACCCCGACATCTCCGTCCCCGACCTGCTCGAGGCCGCGGGCATCGAGAAGGACGCCGCCGGATGCTCCGGCGACCCGATCTTCCCGGCCACCCTGATCCTGCAGGAGGCGACCGTCGACGAGGCCGATGGCGCCGAGATCGACCTCGGCACGGTACGTGTGCGGCGCGAGACGATCCCCGGCAACGAAGCCAAACACGAACTGGAGTTCACCATTGTCGAACTGCGCGATGGCCTGATCCCCGTGGGAATGCGGGGCACGCTGCTGTACCCCGTCGCGCTGCACTCCCGCACGAGCGCGGATTCGGTGGTCCGCGGACTACTCGCGGTCCTCGCCGCGGCAACGGGGGAGACGGCGACCGGCGGGCCCACCGTCGGGGAACTGCGAGCACTGTTGCGGTGAACATCTCCGTCGTCATCGCCTACTACGCGGGACTGCCCGTGCTCGACGACCAATTGGCTGCGCTCGCCGCTCAGGACTTCACCGGTGAGTTCGAGGTGATCGTCAGCGACAACGAGGGCAGTGCCGCGCTCCGGGAGCATATCGACGGCCATAGGTATCGCGAGCGGCTGGCACTGCGGTGGATCGACTCGTCGGACGTGGCCGGAACCTCCCATGCGAGGAATGTCGGCACCCGTGCCGCCGCCTACGACTTCATCGTCTATTGCGATCAGGACGACGCGGTCCATCCGGGCTGGTTGTCGGCGATGTCCCGGGCCGCCGCCGATGCCGATATCGTCGGCGGACCACTGGAACGGGACAGTCTCAACGATCCGGTCGTCGCATCATGGCGGGCGCTGGGCGATCCGCGTGAACCTGAGGTCCTCGGTAGGTTCCTGCCCATCACCTTCGGCTGCAACCTGGGTGTGCGGCGGTCGGTGTTCGACGCCGTCGGGGGCTGGGACGAGACCTATCCGACGGCCGGCGGCGACGTCGAGTTCTGCTGGCGCATACAGACATCCGGGTACCGATTCGGCTGGGCACCCGAGGCGATGGTCGCCTACCGGTACCGCACCGGAATGCGCGAGTCGTGGAATCAGGTGGTCGAGTACGGACGCGAGGAGGCGCGGGTCGCCAAGCAATACGGTGCGCCGGGCAGACAGTGGTGGTGGACGTCGATCCATGCCGGGGTCGTACTCGTGCTGTTGCCGGTGTGGCCGTGGGCGTGGTCGCGGCGCCGTCGCGGCGAATGGGTCTGGATCACCGGCAATCTCGTCGGCAGGCTGTGGGGAAGCGTCAAATACCGTGTCGTCTACCTGTGACGATTCAACCCGGCTTGTGTGAGCAGAAGATCGCCGTTCCGGGAAAGTAGCTGCCGCGCAACGGACTCCACTGGCCCCACGTTTCCTCGAAACCGTCCGGCCATTCGGGTTCGATGATGTCGTCGAGGATCAGTCCCGCCCCGACGATCTCGCGTACGCGGTCACCGATCGTGCGGTGGTGTTCGACGTAGGTGACGTTGCCGTCGTCGTCGGTCTCGCGGTACGGGGTGCGGCTGAAGTACGGAATGGATACCGTGAGTCCGGCCGGGCCGGGGTCGTCGGGAAACATCCACCGCATCGGATGATTGACCGAGAACACCCACCGCCCGCCGGGCCGCAGGACGCGCGCCACCTCGCCCATTGCGAGCGCCGAATCGGCGACGAAGGGTATCGCGCCGAACGAGGAGAACGCGACGTCGAACGAGGCGTCGGCGAACGGTAGCGACTCGGCGGTCGCCTGGACGAGGGGCGTGGGCGCGTCGTCGCCGGCGATCGCATTGAGGCCGTGCCGCAGCATCTCTCGCGACAGGTCGAGTCCGATCACATGGGCTCCCCGGGCGGTCAGCCATCGGGCGCACGGCGCTGAACCACAGCCCACCTCCAGGACCGACCTGCCCTCCACCGGTCCGAGCAACCCGGCCTCGGCTTCGGTGAGTCCTTCCGGGCACCACCGGAACTCGCCGCCCGGGCGGGCCGCGCCCAGGAAATCACCGTGTTCGTCGTGGTAGTCGTCGGCGTCGTGGTCCCACCACCAGCGGGACGCGTGTTCGCTGACCGTCGAGTCGATATCGGCCAACGGGCGCGGCAGGTGCGGTTGATCAGGACTCATGGCACGCCCAGTGTAGGGCGCGTGCACATGCCGGTCGCGGTGGGTGCGCAGCTCATTTGCCCAGCACAACGCGCCTGGAGTAGCCTTGATTGCGCGCGCGTACGATTTTGCGCGTGGTTCGGAGTGTTTTCGCACCCGGTTCTGCCCGACTCCGTGGCGGCCGGACGCGGGTCACTGTGAGCGACAATCAGACATTTCAGTACCTACTACAACCCTGTCCGGAGCAACTCAACATATGTCGTCCCCCACGATTTCCTCGCCGCAAGTAGCCGTCAACGATATCGGCTCGGCCGAGGACTTCCTCGCCGCCATCGACTCCACGATCAAGTACTTCAACGATGGCGACATCGTGGAAGGCACCATCGTCAAGGTGGACCGCGACGAGGTTCTGCTCGACATCGGTTACAAGACCGAAGGCGTCATCCCGTCCCGCGAACTGTCGATCAAGCACGACGTCGATCCCTCCGAGGTCGTCAACGTCGGTGACGAGGTCGAGGCGCTGGTCCTCACCAAGGAGGACAAAGAAGGCCGCCTGATCCTGTCCAAGAAGCGCGCTCAGTACGAGCGGGCCTGGGGCACCATCGAGGAGCTCAAGGAGAAGGACGAGGCCGTCAAGGGCACCGTCATCGAGGTCGTCAAGGGCGGCCTGATCCTCGACATCGGCCTGCGTGGCTTCCTCCCCGCCTCGCTGGTGGAGATGCGTCGCGTCCGCGACCTCCAGCCGTACATCGGCAAGGAGATCGAGGCCAAGATCATCGAGCTCGACAAGAACCGCAACAACGTGGTCCTGTCGCGTCGTGCCTGGCTCGAGCAGACCCAGTCCGAGGTCCGCAGCGAGTTCCTGCACCAGCTGCAGAAGGGCCAGGTCCGCAAGGGCGTCGTGTCCTCGATCGTCAACTTCGGCGCATTCGTCGATCTCGGCGGCGTCGACGGCCTGGTGCACGTCTCCGAGCTGTCCTGGAAGCACATCGACCACCCGTCCGAGGTTGTCGCCGTGGGCGACGAGGTCACCGTCGAGGTCCTCGACGTCGACCTGGACCGCGAGCGCGTGTCGCTGTCGCTCAAGGCCACCCAGGAAGACCCGTGGCGTCAGTTCGCCCGCACCCACGCCATCGGTCAGATCGTGCCCGGCAAGGTCACCAAGCTGGTGCCGTTCGGTGCGTTCGTCCGCGTCGACGAGGGCATCGAGGGTCTGGTCCACATCTCCGAGCTGGCCGAGCGTCACGTCGAGGTGCCGGATCAGGTTGTCGCCGTCGGTGACGACGCCATGGTCAAGGTCATCGACATCGACCTGGAGCGTCGCAGGATCTCGCTGAGCCTCAAGCAGGCCAACGAGGACTACACCGAAGAGTTCGACCCGTCGAAGTACGGCATGGCCGACAGCTACGACGAGCAGGGCAACTACATCTTCCCCGAGGGCTTCGACGCCGAGACCAACGAATGGCTCGAAGGCTTCGAAACCCAGCAGAAGGAATGGGAAGCCCGCTACGCCGAGGCCGAGCGTCGCCACAAGATGCACACCACCCAGATGGAGAAGTTCGCCGCCGCAGCCGCCGAGGCCGCTGCCGCACCGTCGGACTACTCGTCGTCCTCCTCTGAGGGTGGCAACCGTGGCGGATCGTCGTCGTCCTCGACCGGCGCATCGTCGGGCGGTTCGCTGGCGAGCGACGAGCAGCTCGCCGCACTGCGCGAGAAGCTCTCGGGCAACGCCTGATCGCATCACCGCATAGCAACAGCGCCCCGGCTCACCACGAGCCGGGGCGCTGTTGTCATCGGCGTACCGACACGTACCACTGTGATCGCGGACATACCGGTCTGCCAGACTGGACGGCGTGATCAGAGTGGGATTGACCGGGGGCATCGGCGCGGGCAAGTCGACCGTTGCCAAGACGTTCACCGACCGGGGCGCGTACCTTATCGATGCCGACAAGATCGCCCGCGAGGTGGTGGAACCGGGATCGGAAGGCCTGCGCCAACTGGTGGACGCCTTCGGGCAGGAGATCCTGGCCGCCGACGGATCGCTCGACCGGCCTGCGCTCGCGGCGAAGGCGTTCTCCGACGACGAGCAGCGGCAGAAGCTCAACGCCATCACCCACCCGCTGATCGGCGCGCGCACCCAGGCGCTCCTCGATGCTGCGCCCACGGATGCGATTGTGGTGCAAGACATCCCACTGCTCGTTGAGAATCATTCGGCACCGTTCTTCCATTTCGTGGTGATCGTCGGGGCCGACGAAGAACTGCGCGTCCACCGGCTCACCACCTCCCGCGGCCTCGACGAGGCCGATGCGCGCGCCCGGATCGCCGCCCAGGCCACCGACGATCAACGGCGCGCGGTCGCCGACGCCTGGCTCGACAACTCGGGTACACCGGAGCAACTCGCCGACGCGGCGGCGCGGCTGTGGGATGAGCGGCTGGTCCCGCTCGAAGCCGCGGTGCGACTGGGGCAGGTCGTGACGCCGGACCCGGCGCTGGTCGCGCAGGATCCCGACCAGGCATCGCTCAGCTCGCGCCTGACCAACCGGCTGTGGGCACTGTGCGGCGCCAACGCGACGACGGTCGAGGTGCGATCGAGCGACCCGGTGACGTCTGTGCACGTGGTCGCCCGAGACGACGACGCAGCGCTGGCGATTGCCCGGGCCTTGCCGGCCGGTGGCTTCGCCGCCGCGGCGCCGGGACAGTTCATCTCGGCCGATGCCGGTCGGCCCGCAGCGGTGAGCGTCACCACGTAGGCCCGATAGCCGGTCAGCGCTCGAAATCGAGCCAGGTCAGAGGTTCACCGACCTGCGCGTCGAGCCAGTCCTGAACGCGGTGATCGTGGTCGGCCGCACCCACCAGCGCGCGAGTCGCCACGAACACCGCCTCCTGCGCATCCGCGGTACTGAGCAGGCCGGCCGAACAGGCGTCGAACAACTCGTCGACGTCGATCAGCTCGAGCGGCCGCGGCGGCACGTCGACCAGGTCCAGATACCAGTCGGTGGCATGCCAGCGACCGGCGTCGTCGGGACCGCGGAACCGGCCGACATCGATATAGAGACGCTGCCCCGGCCGGTGTCCCTCGGTGAAGTGAAAGATGTTGGCGCGCAATCCCAGCGCAGGGAGCAGCCACGTCTGCATGTGATTGAACTTGGCGTGGTCGGCCGTCCGCGACATGTACAGGCCGTACGAAGTCTCGCGGTACTCCTGCACCGGACGCACAAAGCCCTTGTTGTCGGTGTTGGTCATCGCGGGGACGTCGAAGACCTCGTACTTGGGCGGGTGCACTGCGTCGGTCATGGTCGAAACCCTATCGGGCGGGTCTGACGACTGCTGAGGAACGAACCTGTCCTAGATCGGGTTTACCCTGGCGCTATGGCGTTTGCAGCAGAACATCCGGTGATCGCGCATTCCGAGTTCCGGCCCGTCGGCGACATCGCCCGCACCGGCGGGGACTTCGAGGTGGTCAGCGAGTACGAGCCGGCGGGCGACCAGCCACAGGCGATCGACGATCTCGAACGGCGGCTGAAGGCCGGGGAGAAGGACATCGTGCTGCTCGGTGCGACGGGTACAGGTAAATCGGCTACCACCGCCTGGCTCATCGAACGGGTCCAGCGGCCCACCCTGGTGATGGCACCGAACAAGACCTTGGCCGCGCAGCTGGCCAACGAACTGCGTGAGATGTTACCGGGCAACGCCGTCGAGTACTTCGTCTCGTACTACGACTACTACCAACCCGAGGCGTACATCGCGCAGACCGATACCTATATCGAGAAGGACTCCTCGATCAACGACGACGTGGAGCGGCTGCGGCATTCGGCCACGTCCAATCTGCTTTCGCGGCGTGACGTGGTGGTGGTCGCGTCGGTCTCGTGCATCTACGGTCTGGGTACACCGCAGTCCTATCTGGACCGGTCCGTCGAGCTGTCGGTGGGGCAGGACGTCGACCGTGACGCGCTGCTGCGGCTGCTGGTGGACGTGCAGTACACGCGCAACGACATGTCGTTCACGCGTGGCGGCTTCCGGGTCCGCGGCGACACCGTCGAGATCATCCCGTCGTACGAGGAACTCGCGGTGCGCATCGAGTTCTTCGGTGACGAAGTGGAGGCGCTCTACTACCTGCATCCGCTCACGGGAGATGTCGTGCGGGAGGTGGATTCGCTGCGGATCTTCCCGGCCACGCACTACGTTGCGGGACCGGAGCGGATGGAGAAGGCGATGGCCGGCATCGAGGAGGAGCTTGAGCAGCGCCTCGCCGATCTGGAGGCCAAGGGTAAACTGCTTGAGGCACAACGACTTCGGATGCGCACCAGCTACGACCTGGAAATGATGCGGCAGGTGGGATTCTGCTCGGGCATCGAGAACTACTCGCGGCACATCGACGGCCGTCCGGCCGGTAGCGCGCCGGCCACGCTCATCGACTACTTCCCCGACGACTTCCTGTTGGTGATCGATGAGTCGCATGTGACGGTGCCGCAGATCGGCGCGATGTACGAGGGCGACATGTCCCGCAAACGCAACCTCGTCGACTACGGATTCCGGCTGCCGTCGGCCGTCGACAACCGGCCGCTCACCTGGGACGAGTTCGTCGACCGGATCGGGCAGACCGTCTACCTGTCGGCCACGCCGGGGGCGTACGAGCTCGGACAGTCCCAGGGCGAGTTCGTCGAGCAGGTGATCCGGCCCACGGGCCTGGTCGATCCCGAGGTGATCGTCAAACCGACCAAGGGGCAGATCGACGACCTGATCCACGAGATCCGGGTGCGCACCGAACGTGACGAACGGGTGCTGGTCACCACGCTCACCAAGAAGATGTCCGAGGATCTGACCGACTATCTGCTCGAACTCGGTATCCGGGTGCGCTACCTGCATTCGGAGGTCGACACGCTACGCCGTGTCGAGTTGCTGCGTCAGCTGCGCACCGGCGAGTACGACGTGCTGGTGGGCATCAACCTGCTCCGCGAGGGCCTCGACCTGCCGGAGGTGTCGCTGGTGGCGATCCTCGACGCCGACAAGGAGGGATTCCTGCGCAGCACCACCTCGCTGATCCAGACGATCGGCCGCGCCGCCCGCAACGTGTCCGGGCAGGTGCACATGTACGCCGACAAGATCACCGACTCGATGCGCAATGCCATCGAGGAGACAGAGCGGCGCCGCGAGAAGCAGATCGCCTACAACACCGAACACGGCATCGACCCGCAGCCGCTGCGTAAGAAGATCGCCGACATTCTCGATCAGGTGTACCGGGAGGCCGAGGACACGGTGGCGGTCGGCGGTTCGGGCCGTAACGCGAGCCGGGGCCGTCGTGCCCAGGGCGAGGTCTCCAAAGCGAAGGGCAGCGCCGGGGTGATCGAGAAGCGTGACACGTCGGCGATGCCGCGTGCCGAGTTGGCCGATCTCGTCGGCCAGCTCACCGAACAGATGATGAGTGCGGCCCGTGACCTGCAGTTCGAACTGGCAGGCCGGCTACGCGACGAGATCGCCGACCTGAAGAAGGAACTTCGGGGTATGGACGCGGCCGGTATCCGGTAGTGTCCCCGGCAAGTCATGCCATGGTGGTCCGGGAGTCAGCGGACACATGGTCCGTTCTGGATGACTATCGGCGTGCCGATGTGCTGATCGCCACGAATCGGCGACAAAACTGTTACCCTCCCGCTACTGTCGCGAATCAAGGGGTTCGTCAGGCGGGCATATCCACCTGGCACTCCAGCCGGTCGACCGGCCGGTGATAATCGACCTATGGCGACAAGCCGAGCTATGGAGGATATGGATGAGCGCATACCAAACGATCGTCGTCGGCACCGACGGTTCTGAGTCGTCGCTGAGGGCGGTGGAACGTGCGGGTGCTTTGGCCGGGGACGGCAAACTCGTCATCGCATGCGCGTACCTTCCCAATGACCGGGGACCGGGCGAGGCTGCCGACATCTTGAAGGACGAGGCCTACCAGATCCAGGGCTCCACGCCCACTGAAGAGGTGCTGCGGACGGCCAAGGAACGTGCCGCCAAGGCCGGCGCCGTCAACGTGGTGTTGCGTCCGGTCAAGGGCGCCCCGGTCGACGCTCTGCTGCAACTGGTCACCGATGTCTCGGCCGACCTGCTGGTTGTGGGCAACCGCGGACTCAACTCGATCGCCGGACGTCTGCTGGGTTCGGTTCCCGCCGACGTCGCGCGTAAGTCGGCCTCGGACGTCCTGATCGTCCACACCACGTAGGCTCTGCCCGTCTCAGGGCAGATCTGACAGTTCTTCACACAGCGGCTCGTCGTGCACAACGACGAGCCGCTGTGTTGCGCGGGTGAGAGCCACGTAGAGGTCGCTGTGACCGCGTGGGGACTGCCGCAGGATCGCCGCAGGTTCGACGACCACCACATTGTCGAACTCGAGGCCCTTGCACGTCGTCACCGTCAGCACCCGCACATCGGCGGTTGCCGCGACACCGGTGTCGAGCGCGGCGATGATGGGGGCGCATTCGTCGTCGGGTGCGATGACCGCGGTCAGGCCCGGCCAGTCGCCCAGCGCCCCGACGACCGCCGCGGCCAGCGGCGAGCCCATGACCGCATACGGCTCTATTCCGTTGCTGCGCAACGATGTCGGCGGCGAGTGTTCCGGATTGATGTGGTGCAGAACGCGATTGGCGTAGCGCGTGATCTCGGCGGGAGTGCGATAGTTGACCGTCAGCTCACGCAGCTGCCACCGCTTGGCCACGTACGGTTCCAGCACGTCCTGCCACGATCGGGTGCCGGCGAGATCGCCGGTCTGGGCGGTGTCCCCGATGATCGTCATCCAGCGGTTGGGAATCCGCCGCATCAGCATCCGCCACGCCATCGCCGACAACTCCTGCGCCTCGTCGACGATCACATGACCGAACGCCCACTGCCGGTCGCCGACGGCGCGTTCGGCGGTGGTGAGATTGCGGCGCCGGGTCTGGCGCTGTGCGAGTTGTTCGGCGTCGATCAGGTCGTAGGCCATCAGAATCTCGGGATCGAGGTCGTCCTCGAGGTCCTGCGGTGCCGAGCCGGTCAGGATGTCGAGCGCCTCCTGAGCCTCGGCGAGCTGCCTGCGCCAACGGGCCTGCTGCTCTCGCTCGTCGTCCTCGGTGCCGAAACCGATGAGCTCGGCGATCTCGTCGAGCAGCGGGACGTCGGCAGGGGACAGGTCGGCGCCCTCGGGTCGTGCCGCGGTGGTGCGGTGGAGGGCATCGCGGTCGAAGTCGGACCAGCCGGGGGAGGCCCGACGGATCGCGGCCGGATCGCCGTACAGATCGCGCAAGACATCGAGGGGCGACAGCGTCGGCCAGAAGCGCAGCAGTTCCCTCCGAATATCGGGGTCCTGTGCCATCTCGTCCCGGATGTCGGAGATGTCGCCGGGACTCAGGAGCTGCGAACCGTCGATCAGGCTGGCGCCGATCGTTCGCGCGTGGGCGTGTGCGAGGCCGTCGAGCCCGGCCCGCACGAAGATCCGCTGCGCCTGATTGTGTGCCTTGCGGGAGCCACGGGCCTTGGCGCGGGCCGTTTTCACCAGATCCGAAGTGATCTGCACCTCGTAGGTGTCGAACGTGACCGGCACCGGACTCGATGGCAGGGACTGGTAGGAGCGCACCGTCCGTTTGATCACGTCCACCATGCGCAGATTGCCCTTGACCGCCATGGCCTCGCGGCTGTCGGTGGCCCCCGCGCTCACCGCCGGGAACAAGTCGCCGATCGTCGACAGCAGAACCCCCGACTCGCCCAGCGACGGCAGCACCTGACCGATGTACTCGAGGAAGTCGTCGTTGGGTCCGACGATCAGGATTCCGCTGCGCGACAAAGTGTCCCGATGCGTGTACAGCAGGTACGCGGCACGGTGCAATGCCACCGCCGTCTTGCCCGTTCCCGGGCCGCCCTGGATGACGGTCACACCGCGGTGCGTCGACCGGATGATGATGTCCTGCTCGCGCTGGATCGTTTCGACGATGTCGGTCATCTCGCCGGTGCGGGCGGCGTTGAGTGCGGCGACCAATGCCGACTCGTTGACCACATCACCGTGCGACGAGGGATCAGCGCCGGCGCGATCGCCGGTCAGGTACTCGTCGTTGACAGCCCGTACCGTGCGGTTGCGAGTCCGGATGTGGCGCCGCATCTCCACCGATTCGGGGGCTGCCGGGGTGGCGAGATAGAACGGGCGCGAGAGGGGAGCGCGCCAATCGAGCAGCAGGGTGCTGTCGGCGTCGTCGTCATCGAGGATGCCGATGCGCCCGATACGCCGGATCTCGCCGTCATCGAGATCAAGTCGGCCAAAATACAGATTGTGTTCGGCCGCATCGAATTTGGTGAGATCCTCGGTGTACAGGCGTTCGTACGACTCACGTTCGGACAATGCCTGAGGGGAGTCGCCATCCTCCCGCAGGGCTGCCGCGAGCCGCCGGTTGGTCGTGGCACGCATCCGGTCCAGACGCGCATACGTCAGGTCGAGATGCTCCTGCTCCACTGCGACGGGCGACACAGAGATCACCCCTGAGTCAGAACCGTCGGCTGTGCCGAGATCGTCGTGCTGGGTGGTCACCGCTGATCCGGGCCCATCTGAGACGCACATTCGATCCAGTTTACCCGCGAATCGGCCGTACCCCGGCGAGACGAGTTCCTACCAGCCACGCTCGCGCCACTCGTCCAGGTGCGGCCTTTCGGCTCCCAGCGTGGTGTCCTTGCCGTGCCCCGGGTAGATCACGGTGTTGTCGCCGTAGCGGCCGAACAGTTTCTCGGACACGTCCTCCAGGAGAATCTCGAAGTCACCGTCCTTCCAGGTCTTGCCGACCCCGCCGGGGAACAGGCAGTCGCCGGTGAACAGGTGCACGGTGTCACCGCCCCCGTCGCTGCGCTCACCCCGATCGCCGTCGGTCAGCGCCAGCGCGATCGATCCAGGGGTATGCCCCACCAGGTGGATAGCATCCAAGGTGAGGTCGCCCACGACGATCCGGTCGCCGTCGTCAACGAGGCGGTCGGGGGTGACGGGAAGCTCGGCCGCGTCGAGACGACCCGCCGCTGTCGGCACCTTCAGGGCAGCCGCGACTTCGGTCAATGCCTGCCAGTGATCGAAGTGGTGATGCGTCGTGAACAGCAGCGCGGGGCGCCCGCCGGTGGCGGCCACCGTCGCGAGAATCCGGTCCGCGTCGTTGGCGGCGTCGATGATGAGTTGGTCGCCGGTCGCGCGGCTGGTCACGATGTACACGTTGTTGTCCATCGGGCCGACGGACAACTTCACGATCGTCGCCGAATCCAGCGTGCGCCGTTGCGGATCGGGTGATTGTGACAGGTCACCGGTGTATGTGTCGGAGATGGCTGTGGGCTGCGTGCTCATGTGGTCAGGTTATCCCGCGGAGCAGCACCCGATGCGGGGTACAGTGGAGAGCCGATCGCACGTCTGTTCGCCTAGTGAGTTGAGGAAGTGCCAGTGGTTGACCGTCTGATCGTTCGCGGGGCGCGCGAGCACAACCTGCGCGGAATCGACGTGGATTTGCCACGCGAGAGCCTGATCGTCTTCACCGGGCTGTCCGGGTCGGGCAAGTCGTCGCTCGCGTTCGACACGATCTTCGCCGAAGGCCAGCGCCGCTACGTCGAATCGTTGTCGGCCTATGCCCGGCAGTTCCTCGGGCAGATGGACAAACCCGACGTCGACTTCATCGAGGGTCTGTCGCCGGCGGTGTCGATCGACCAGAAGTCCACCAATCGCAACCCCCGCTCCACTGTCGGCACCATTACCGAGGTGTACGACTACCTGCGTCTGCTGTACGCGCGGGCGGGTAAGGCGCACTGCCCCGAATGCGGCGAACTGATCGCCAAACAGACCCCGCAGCAGATCGTCGACCAGGTGCTGGAGATGGGTGAAGGCACCCGGTTCCAGGTACTCGCGCCGGTGGTGCGCACCCGCAAGGGCGAGTTCGTCGACCTGTTCGCCGAAC
>NZ_CALLZT010000151.1:0-15356 GCF_937858515.1 uncultured Gordonia sp.
ACCATGGCCTACGTCGGAACCCGAAAGATGTTCGAACAAGCCGGATTCGAGAAAGCCGCCGACACCACTTCGGTGATCGACGGCTTCCCGAGAATCATCATGCGCCGGGCGCTGTGAAGCGCGATGTGACTGACCGCGGCACTCCAACGTCATATAGAGATGTTCGCGTCGAGCACAATCCGCTTCACGCTCACGATTCAGTCGGAACCTTCCGGCTCGCTCGGCGTGCCGCACTGAATTGGGCGACGATATCGTCCTCGCTCACGCCCCGTTCAACCATGAGCGCGCGCAGCTTGTCGACTGTCAGTCTCCGAAGACGGTGACCATGGCGGGGCGGACGGAGCGGGGGCCGACGCGCAGACCGGGGCGGATGGGGTCGGCGACGGTGCGGGGGGTGTCATCGGCGGTGGCGGGGCGGACGTCGACGGCTTCCATCGTGGAGACCTCGAAGGGGTCGCCGACCGACGGGGTGATGATCTCGCCGCCGCGGCCGGTGATGAGGCGTTCGAGGCTGCCCGCGATGGAGGCGAAGGCGGCGTCGCCGGAGCGGGCGCAGGCGTCGGCGTCGACGAAGACGGCGAACAGTTCCACAAGCAGGGGCAGGTCGGGGCCGGAGGTGCGGGCGCGGTCGGCGTCGACGAGTTGGTCGAGGGTCTGCGCCTGCCTGACCACCACGCGGGTCAGGTCCTCCACGCGTTCGGCGAGTTGTCGCAACTGGTCGTCAACGTCTGTCATCTGCTCAGAGTAGCGCCGCCGCGCACCCCTGCCGTTGGGCGTTTTGCGCTGTTAGGCTGGCTGATCGTGGGCGTCTACGGAATCGACTTGGGCACGACCAACTCCGCCATCGCGACGGTGGACGCCGGGAGCCGGCCCCGGATCATCGCAGGTCTGGACGGGTCCCAGACCACCCCGAGCGTGGTACTGCTGGCGTCGGCCTATGACCATGTGGTCGGTGAGGGTGCCCGCAGGCAGGCCCGGCTGGACCCCGACAACGTGTGCGCGCTGGTCAAGCGACGTATGGGGGATGCGGACTGGCGGTTCGTGGCGCACGGGCAGACGTGGTCGGCGCCGGCGATCTCCGCGCTCATCCTCAAGTCGCTGATCTCCGACGCCGCGTTCTCCGGCGAGCAGGTGCAGCGGGCGGTGATCACCGTGCCCGCCTACTTCGGTGACGACGAACGCCGCGCCACCATCCAGGCCGGCAGCTACGCGGGCATCGAGGTGGCCGGTGTGCTGTCCGAGCCGATCGCCGCCGCCCTGTCGTACGGGTTCAGCAAGATCACCGACGCCTTCTCGTCGTCGACACCCGATGAGAAGGTGCTGGTGTACGACCTGGGCGGCGGAACATTCGACGCCACCGTCATCGAACTGGCCGACCGGCGTATCTCGGTGCT
Source organism: uncultured Gordonia sp. (assembly GCF_937858515.1). Classification (NCBI taxonomy): domain Bacteria; kingdom Bacillati; phylum Actinomycetota; class Actinomycetes; order Mycobacteriales; family Gordoniaceae; genus Gordonia; species uncultured Gordonia sp. The sequence goes on from NZ_CALLZT010000151.1 coordinate 1,395, forward strand.
GGCCGTCGACGGCGATCATCAACTCGGCGGCGCCGACTGGGACGAACGGATCGCGCTGTACCTGTCGCAGCAATTCTGCGCCGAACATCCCGACGCCGAGGACCCACTCGACGACTCGGCCGGATCACAGGCGCTGGTGCTGGCCGCCGAACGCGCCAAACATGAACTGTCGGATTCGGATTCGACGTCGGTGATCGTCGCCCACGACGGGGTGCGGTCGGTGATCACGCTGACCCGCGCGCAACTCGAAGACCTCACCGGGCCGCTGCTCAAGCGCACCGTCGAACTGACCCGGTCCTGTCTGGCCGCCGCGCGCGACCGGGGTGCGGCCAACATCGACCGGGTGCTGCTGGTGGGCGGCTCATCGCGAATGCCGATGGTCGCCAACATGATCCGCGACGAACTGGGCCTCAATCCGCAACTGTCGGACCCGGATCTGGCCGTCGCCAAGGGCGCCGCCATCTACGGCGACAAACTGGAAGTGGAACGGCTGGTGACGGCCGACCTGCGCACCCGGGGCCGCCTCGCCGACGGTGCGCCGGTGCTGTCGGCATCGCCCACCGACGTCGACGAATCGTGCAGTCGGGTGGCCGCGGCGTTCGGGCTGCCGGTCAGCGGGGTGCGGCGGATGCTGGAGATCACCGTCGACACGGTGGTGTCCCGCGGCTTCGGAGTGCTCGCCGTTCGCGACGGCGACCTGCAGGCATCGTGGCTGGTGCACCGCAACCAGACCCTGCCCATCCGGGTGCGACGCTCGTTCGGGACGATGCGCGCCGACCAGGACATCATCGAGCTGACCGTCCTCGAACAGGCCGGGCAGCAGGAATCCTCCCGCCCCCAGGACGCAAAGATACTGATAGAGGGCACCATTCGCGACATCCCCCACGGCCACGACGAGGGCAGCGAGGTGCAGGTGACCTTCGAGATGGGATTCGACGGCGTGCTGCACGTGACGGCCTTCCACGTCGACGCCGGGATACCGTTGCGGTTGTCGGCGAAAACCGGTGCGACACTGTCGCAATCGGAGGTCAATCGCGAACTCGAACAGGTCCACCGGTCCCGGCGCCGCGACGGGTGATGGTGATGCAGCCGTTCAACTCCAACGACTACCGCAAACGCGTCCTCGCCGCCGTCGACCGGCGCGGCGGACTGTCGTCCTCCGATTCGTTTGAGCTGTACGATATTCCGCTCGACGAGGCCGAGCGGATCACCGACGATCAGGCCGTCGGCAGAATCGAAGCGGTGTGGGCGTTCTGGCAGAAGCAACGCGATCACCCCAAGTACCGCAGCCTGGTGACCCAGCTGGTGCGCTCCCACGACACGCGGTCGAAGCCGCTGCGGTACGCCACCACCCGGATCGTCGAAGCCAGAGCCGTTGCCGCACAACGTGAACAGCGGGATGCGGGACGATACGAACTGCTCGACAACGCGATCGAACGGCTCGTCGAACGGTACGGCGGCATCCCCGAATCCAAACGGGCCGGGCTGTCCGACATCGGTGCGATGGGAGGGCTCACCCCGGACGAGATCGAGGCCCGGATGCGCCGGCACCGCATCATCGGCGACACCACGCAACCCGCGCCGCCGACGGCGCCACCTGACCCGATCAGTGAACAGCGCCTGAGCCAGATCACCAGGCTGCTAGGCGAATTCGACCGCATCCAGTCCGGCAACGAACCCACCCCGACACTCCTCGCGCTGCTGCGAATGAGCCTCGACGACGCCACCGACGCCGAGCGGATCGAGACCCGCGTCGGGATCCTGTCCGATCGGGTCCGCGAGATGCCGGCCGGCCCGATGCGGGCGGTGCTCGACGAACTCGTCGTCCACTGCCGCGATATCCTGCTCGGCGACATCGCCCGGCTCATCGCCTACTGCAAGGCGGTCAGCGAATCCGTCGCCGACTACCTGCGTCCCCGGGTGCGGGCCGCTGTGCTCGTCGAAGATGTTCTGCGGCACGGTGATTACGAGTTCCTGTTCGAGGAGGCAATCGATCGCGGTCTCGGCCCGGCCGGTGCGCGCCAGATTCTGCACGACCTCGCGGGTGAATTCGGGGCCTCGGTGGAGAGCGAGGAACCACCCTCGCAGCCCCCGGAGATCTTCCAGCCCGCCCCCGCACGGCCCCGACCTCCGGACCCACAGCCCGTCCCGGCACCAGAAGTCACGCCACCACCCTCGGACACCCCCGCACCGCCGGTTCCCGGACGCATCGACACCACCCGCAGAGCACCGAAACGTCAACGTACCGAAGCCAATCCAGTGCCGACCGGACCCCCCACCGTCCCCGGCCTGCCCGACATCGCCGTGTTCGGCGCGGGTGGCGGCGTCCTGACATTCGCCTGGCCGCCGGGGGTGACCGAGGCGATGGTCTACCTACGTCGCGATGCGCCCCCGGCGGCACCCGGCGACCCGTCGGCGGTCGCCGTCAAGATCACCAACTCCCGCTATCACGTCGACGGTGGATTCGTGGTGCCCGACGATTCACGTCCCTGCTATGCGGCGGTCGCGAGCTGCCGCCGCACACCGTCGGGAACCCTGGAGGTGGCCGACGGATTCGGCCGCCGCGCCCGCATCGAGGTCCGCTGACCATTCCGTCCCCGACATGGATTCCAAAACATACGACACCACAACAGGTTTCATCGCGCACAACCGTCACGAACAGCACCGACACCAATACCGAAGAGGAACAGTGACAATGGGTATCGACTACAACAAGCGACCGTCGCAGCCTGCCGCCCCGCAGCAGCCCCCGACCCAGCAGGCCCCCGCCCAACCCGGGATATCGCTGCAGAAGGTGACGCTCACCAAGTCGGCACCCAGCGTCTCGCTGGCCAAGCAGGGCTCGGCCGTCGGACAACTGCGGGTGAACCTCAACTGGACCAGCGGCGCCAAGAAGGGCGGCTTCTTCAAACGGTCCAGCGGAATCGACCTCGACCTGGCCTGCCTGTGGGAGTTCACCGACGGCAGCAAGGGCATCGTGCAGGCCCTCGGCAACTCGTTCCAGGCGCCGCGTGAGGGCAAGCCGATCATTCTCCTCGACGGCGACGACCGCTCGGGTTCGGGCACCGGCGGCGAGAACATGTACATCGATCTGGCTGCGACACAGCAGATCCGGCGAATCCTCATCTTCGCCTACATCTACGAGGGCGCCCCCAACTGGGCCGCCGCCAACGGCGTGGTGACCGTCTTCCCGACGAACGGACCGCAGATCGAGGTCCGCCTGGACGAGGCCGACCAGAGCGCGCTCTCGTGCGCGATCGCCCTGTTCGAGAACCGCGGCGGCGAACTCGTCGTCAACCGCGAGGTGCGCTACATCCGCGGTGCCCAGGACAAGGTCGACGAGGCCTACAACTGGGGCCTGAACTGGAAGGCCGGCCGCAAGTAGTCCCCACTGCCGGTTGAGGCTCGTCGCTGACACTCCTCGTACCTCCTCCAGCGAGGGGGTGGTGCAGACTGGACGGGTGACCGAGACGCCTGCAGCAGACGATCCGTATCTTTGGCTCGAAGAGGTGACCGGGGAGGCGGCGCTCGAGTGGGTTCGGGCGCACAACGAGCCGACCGTCGCATCGCTCACCGACTGCGATCGGTTCCGTCAGATGCGGGCGCAGACGCTGGAGGTGCTCGACACCGATGAGCGGATTCCGTACGTGCGCAGACGCGGTGAGTTTCTGTACAACTTCTGGAAGGACGCGCAGAATCCGAAGGGGCTCTGGCGGCGGACCCCTTTGGAGTCGTACGCGACGGACACCCCCGACTGGGATGTGCTGATCGACGTCGATGCCCTCGCCGCCGCCGAGGACGAGAATTGGGTGTGGTCGTCGGTCACGATGTTGTGCCCCGACTACACCCGGGCCCTCGTGTCGCTGTCGCGGGGCGGCGCCGACGCGGTGGTGATCCGCGAGTTCGACGTCGACGCCCGCACCTGGGTTACCGACGGATTCGTGTTGCCGGAGAACAAGTCCCGCATCGATTGGATCGATCACGACACCATCTGGGTGGGCACCGACTTCGGTGAGCAGCCCGACGGACACGGGGCGATGACGTCGTCGGGGTATGCGCGGGTCACCAAACGCTGGACACGTGGCACCCCGCTCGACGACGCGATCACCGTGTTCACCGGCGACCCCGGCGACGTGGCGGTGTCCGCATCGCACGACTCGACACCCGGATTCGAGCGCGACTACGTCATGCGCAGCACCGACTTCTACAACACCATCACCTACGAGCTGGTGGACAGCGCGCTGGTCGAGATCGAGGTGCCCACCGACTCGCGGTTCTCCGTGTTCCGGAACTGGCTGCTGGTGCTGACCCGATCCCCCTGGACCGTGTCATCACCGACCGTGTCAGCACCGGCCGCCGGCGACATCACCTACGACGCCGACACCCTGCTGGTATTCGACTACGACGACTATCTCGCGGGCGGCCGCGATCACACGGTGCTGTTCTCCCCCGACGCGCACACCTCTCTCGAGAAGTTCGCGTTCACCAGATCCCATCTGATTCTGGTGAAACTGCGCGACGTGGCCACCGAGGTGGAGGTGATCACACTCGGCGACTGGACGCCGGTACCGCAGCCGGGACTGCCGGACCTGGCCACCATCTCCGTACTCGACACCGACCCCGACAACAGTGACGAAGTCTTCTGGACCGCTTCGTCGTTCACCACGCCACCGGCGTTGCTGCACGGAGACAGCGGCGCGCCGGTCACCGTGATCAAATCCGCACCGGCACAATACGATACGTCGACGGTGAGCACCGAACAGCACTTCGCCACCTCCGCCGACGGCACCGAGATCCCGTACTTCGTGATCCGGGATGAGAATGTGACGAGCGGCCCCACACTGCTGTACGGCTACGGCGGTTTCCAGGTGTCGCAGACACCGACGTACACCGCGGTGAGCGGCCGCAACTGGATCTCCCGGGGCGGCATCTACGTGATCGCCAACATCCGCGGCGGCGGCGAGTACGGTCCGCTGTGGCATACCCAGACCCAGAAAGCCAACCGGCACAAGGTGTACGAGGACTTCTCGGCGGTCGCGAAAAAGCTTGTCGCCGACGGGCTCACCACACCGCGGCAACTGGCCGCGCAGGGCGGTTCCAACGGTGGCCTGCTGATGGGGGTGATGCTGACGCGCTATCCGGAGTTGTTCGGCGCCATCGTGTGTCAGGTTCCGCTGCTCGACATGCGTCGCTACCATCTGCTGCTCGCCGGCGCGTCGTGGATGGCCGAATACGGCGACCCCGACAACCCCGACGAATGGGCGTACATCGGCGAGTACTCGCCATACCAGCACATCGACGCCGACACCGACTATCCGCCGATCCTGGTGACCACCTCCACCCGCGACGACCGGGTGCACCCGGGGCACGCCCGCAAGTTCGTCGCCAGACTCGAGGAGACCGGGCACCGCGTCAGCTACTACGAGAATATCGAAGGCGGGCACGGCGGTGCCGCCGACAACAAGCAGTCGGCGTTCAAATCCGCTCTGGCTTACGAATTCCTGTGGCGCACAATCGGTAGCGTGTGATCTCGCGGAGTTTCGAGGCTCGTCGCCAGCGCTCCTCGCACCTCAACAGGCGGGGTACTCAGCGGCGCGTGATCACAGTGATGGCCACACCCAGGAGCAACACACCCAGGCCGGCTCCGCCGACGATGTACGACAGCTCACGCAGATTGCCGAGCACGGTGTCGACGATCGCCTCGCTCACCGCACGGTCCGAACCCGCGCCGCCGGTGAGTTCGTCCTTGGCGCGGCCGGCGCCCACCACGGCCGCCGCGTAGCTGACGACGGCGGCGGCTATCGTGGCCAGGCCCAGGGCCAGCAGCACCAGGCCCCGGCGGCGGGCGATCACCAACCCGCCGAGGGCGCCGACGATCGCGACAGCCGCCGACCCGTACGCCAGCCGGGCGATATTGAGGCCGGTCTCGTGGTATCGCCCGGCCTCCAGATTCGAACCGCTCAACTGCACCAGCACCTGCTGGGACGTCTGCACCGGAACGCCGAGCTTCTTGAGCACCCGATTCACCATCGGTGCGATGTCGAGTTCGAGACCATGGTCCTCGCGCCCGTCGGCGGCCGGCTTGTTGAACAGATAGTCGTGCTGGTCGGAGACGACCGCGACGAAATCGTCCTTGAACTCGGCAGAATTGGTGTATGCACGGGCGAGCGGAGTGACGAAAGCGCTCGTCACCCCGCCCGTGAAACTCCCCGAACCGCCCGTCCGGTCAATCACGCCCTGCGTGATCTGCTCGGTCATGTAGTCCCGGACCTTCTGCTGCTCGGCCACCGGACGCATCGTCGACGCGAAACCGTTGGAATCGACCAGCCGCGCATTGACCCACCACGACGGCACCGCCAGCACGATGGCAGCCATCGCGGCGAGTGTCAGAACAGCACTGAGAATTGTCCGCACGCCGCCAGACTACTCCGGCAGCGACTATTCCCCGATGGTGTCGCGCGCCCGACTGACGATCAGCGGATCGGGATCGCCGACCAACTCGACGTCTTTGCCGGTGTACTCATACGAGGCCAGCACATGCCGCATCGCATTGAGGCGGGCGCGCTTCTTGTCGTTGCTCTTGACGACGGTCCACGGCGCGAAATCGTTGTCGGTGGCGGCGAACATCGCCTCCTTCGCGGCGCCGTAGCTGTCCCATTTGTCGAGCGAGGCCAGATCCATCGGCGACAGCTTCCACTGCCGGACCGGATCGATCTGCCGGATCGCGAACCGCGTGCGCTGCTCCAGCGGCGACACCGAGAACCAGAACTTGACCAGATGAATGCCGTCGTCGACAAGCATCTTCTCGAACGCCGGTACCTGCGCGATGAACTGCGAGTACTGGTCGTCGGTGCAGAAACCCATCACCCGCTCCACGCCGGCGCGATTGTACCAGGACCTGTCGAAGAACACCATCTCCCCGGCGGCCGGCAGATGCTGCACATACCGCTGGAAATACCATTCGGTGGATTCACGTTCACTCGGCTTCTCCAGCGCGACGATGCGGGCACCGCGCGGATTGAGATGCTCGTTGAACCGCTTGATGGTGCCCCCCTTGCCGGCGGCGTCGCGGCCCTCGAATACCAGCAGGAACCGCTGCCCGGTCTGCTTGGTCCACTTCTGCAGTTTCAGCAGCTCGATCTGTAGCTTGCGTTTGGTGATCTCGTACTCGCGGCGGCTCATCCGGTCGTCGTACGGGTAGTCCTCGCGCCAGGTGTCGACGACGTTGCGGCTCGGCAGCGTCAGGAGCACCGGGTCGTCATCGTCGTCGTCGTTGACCGCGAACTGCGTGACGTTACGCAGATCGACGAGCTCCTGCAGCGCCTCGCGGCCGTTGAGTTTGCTGAAATCCGGTCCGAACTGGGCCTGGCCGTCCACGGCCGGTGTATAAACCTCGGTCACCCTGCCATCATATGCGCACCACCTGACCGGAAGGTGAATTAGAGCTGAACCCGGCCGACGATTCGGGCCGAAAGTCCTGTGCCGGCCGTCCCCGACTTGCGGTTTGCGCCGACTCGCGGTTTGTGGACCCGTGAAGCCGGGCCCACAAACCGCTTCCCGACTACTGAACGACCAGCGCGGGCCCGAGTTTGGCGCAGCCCCTGGCCTTGTTCAGCTCCACCGCCAGCGCGGCCGTGCCGTAGCAGACAGCACCGTCGGTGCCGATCTTGGCCTGACTGCCGGCGCCGCCGACCGCGAGCGTGTCCTCACCCTTCGCTGCCTTGGCAAGCGCGAGCGCGTTCGGTCCGATGGTCACCGCTCGGGCGTTACCCCCCTCGGACGCGCCCGCGAGCGCGATCGAACCCGGCTGCCTGTTGTCGGCGGTCGCCTCACCGCCGGTGTCGGCGATGGCCACGGCCGTTCCCCGGCCGCTGCTTTCGAGTGCCGTCGCCCGGCTGCCCTTACCCGCCTTGACCCCACACCCCGATTTCTCCACGACTTTCTCGAATTGCTGGCCGTCGACCGCCTGGCAACTCACCGCCGACGCCGTACCGGCGCCCCCACCCGCACACAGAACTGCAAGTCCCGCACCAAGTCCGACGATCGCACTGGCGATGCGAAAGCGAAACTTGTTGATATTCAATATGATCGGCCTCCTCGAAACGAAAAACGGACGTCCACCGGCGTCACGGTGCCTATACCGTAGACGACGTGGACGTCCGTCGGGTGACGGCACCACAACAATTGGTTCCGGGTCCGGTCACGAAATCCACGAACCGCCCGAAGCGGTCCGGTCGACGAGGCCGGGGAGGCTGAAAGTCAGCTCGCCGAGCGCCGCTTGGCCTCGGCGACGAGTCCCTTCTTCGCGGTTTCGACGGCAGCTTTCTGGCCGCGTTTGACGATCAGACCGGGCAGCTTGATCTTGAGATCGACCTCGAGCTCGAAATCGACGTGCGTCCCGGTGGCCGTGGGCGTGAGCGTGTACGAACCGTGCTGCAGGCTGAGCTGCTTGCCCTCCACCAGATCCCAGGTGCACGAGTTCTCGGTCCACTTGTACGCCAGCGTCTGCTCGTCGGAGATACCCGACAGGCCCGCGACGATGTGCACCCGGTCGGGCGTGCCGTCGGGATGCGTCGAGAGCACCTCGGCGGACTTGTGCGCCTCGGACCACTTCGGCAGTGAGTCGATGTCGAGCAGGATCTCCATGATCAGCGACGCCGGGGCGTCGACGTCGAATTCAGTTCTTGCAGTCACAGTCATGCCGAAGAACCTACCGTGCCCGCCGACACCGGCAGCAGGAAACACGCGAATGTTCCCGGCGATCCTGGTCACGTGACCCGATCGGCGTCCGGTCACAGATCCGCGATGGCCTCCAGCGGTTTGGTCCGGGCCGCCCGCACCGCCGGCCACAGCGCGGCGAGGATACCGACGAGACCCGCGGCCAGCACCGTTCCGCCGATCAGCGACCACGGCATCACCGGATCACCCAGACCCCACTTGGCGAGTGTCCTGGTCAGCGCCCAGCCGATCACGGAACCGAGCCCCACTCCGAGCACCGCCCCGAAGACTGCGATCAGCACCGACTCCAGGTAGATACTGCGGCGCACCTGCGCCCGCAGCATGCCGATCGCCCGCAACGTCCCGATCTCGCGTTTGCGTTCGACCACCGACAACGCCAGCGTGTTGACGATGCCGAGAATCGCGATGGCCAGCGCCAGCCCGAGCATCGAGTACAACACGGCCAGCATCTGGTCGATCATGCTGGAAATCGTGCCCTTGAACTGCTCGGGGTCCTGGACCTGCACGGTCAGGTAGTCGGCGGTGGCCGCGTCCAGACGCGCCCGCAGCACGTCCGGTGCCACGCCCGGTGCGGGATCGGCCAGCACCATCGTCGTCATCCGCAGCGATGCCGGGACCAGCTCGCGATAGGCGTCGGCACCAATGACCCACGACTGCACCAGCGGGTTGTCCTCGAACACCCCGGCGACCCGGACGTGGACGTCCTTGCCGCCGATCGTCGAGAAGGTGAGGACCTCGCCGCGTTTCCAGCCCTTGTCCCGCGCCCATGTCTCGGGCACCAGGATGCCGTCGCCGGGTACCTCCGACGATGCCCCGTCGAGCATCGGCAGGTGCAGCAGGTCACCGAGACCGGTGCCGACCGCGGACTGCCCGGTGACGAACCTGCCGTCGTACTTGGCCTGCACGACGCCGAACGCGACGACGCTGCCGACCCCTTCCGTGCCGGAGATCGCCTCGGCGATGGAAGCGGGCAGGGCCTGCTGGTTGGAGTCGCTGACGATGAACGACGCGCCCACCCCGGTGTCGACCGCGGCATCGGCGGTGCCCTTGAACGAGGCACCGAGGATGCCGATGATCGAGACCAGCAGCAGACCGAGGGTCAGGGCGAACGCCGTGGCCGACGTGCGGCGCGGGTTGCGGACCGCGTTGGTCCGGGCGAGCTGCCCGACCTTGCCGAACGGCGCGCCCAGAATACGTCCGAGCCCGCCGACGAACGGCCGCGACAGTGCCGGGCCCCCCAGGACCGCGGCGATGATCGCGGCACCGGCGCCCAACCCGACCGTCACCGCCGGACCGACGCCGACACGGGTCGCACCGCCGACGATGAGCGCGATCGCCAGGACCGCGAAACCCGCACCGACGAGGGTACGGCGGCCCAGCGTGGTACCGTCCTCGGCGGCACTGGCCCGCATCGCCTCCACCGGCGCCACCCGCGCAGCGCGTGCCGCCGGCACCCAGGCGCTGACCATCGTGACCACGATGCCGACGAACAGCGCGGCCAGCACCGCCGCCGGGGTGACGGTCAGCGGACCATCGGGCAGGCCCGTACCCGAGTTCGCCAGCATCTTGAGCAGGGCGGCCAGACCGATCCCGACGGCCAGACCGATGCCACCGCCGACGAGGCCCACGACGAACGCCTCGAACAGCACCGACCGCGAAATCTGTTGCCTGCTCGCCCCGACCGCGCGCAGCAGCGCCAACTCCTTGTTCCGCTGGGCGACGATCATCGAGAAGGTGTTGTAGATGATGAAGGTACCCACCACCAGGCCGATGGCCGCGAACGCGAGCAGGATTCCCTGAAAGATGTCGAGAAATTGGGTGTACGCACCCTTCGCGTCGGCGCGGACCTGATCACCGGTGCGCACCCGGTACCGTTCGGGATCCAAGATCGCCGCCACCCTGTCCCGCAGTTGCTGCGGCGACACCCCGGGAACAGCCTGCAGTTCGACGAAGCCGACGTAGGTGCCATCGGTCATGAGTTCGCGGGCCGTCTGTTCGTCGAACCAGATGTTGACGAAACCACTGGTCGCGCCCGGCTGGTCGATCAGAGCCACCACGGTGACATCCATCGGTTCGGTAGATCCTTGTCCCACAACGACTTTGGTCTTGGATTCGACCTCCAGGCCGTTCTTCTCGGCAGCCGAGCGATTGATCGCGATCTCGCCCTTGCCTTTCGGGGCCCGGCCACCGGGCATGATCCTGTCGGCATCGGGTGCGAGCGCTTCGTCGGGCGGAGTGAATGCCGAGGCGATGGCCGGGGCACCGCCCGTCGAGATCGCCTTACCGTCACCACCTGCCACTGTGACCGTCGCCCGGACATCGGTCACCAGTCGATTGATCCCGAGTTCACTTTTGCGCGAGGATAATTCGTCGACAATCCGGTTGTCGACACCGGCGCCGAGGGCGTCGGAGGACGGTGACACCTCCGCCGACACCCCCGGCGCCACATTGTCGAAAAGGCTGCTGAAAGCATTCGAGATCGACGCCGTGAACACCATCGACCCGGCCACGAACGACGTGCCCAGCATGATCGAGAACACCGTCAGCGCGAGCCGGAGCTTGTGCGCGGCGAGATTACGCAGCAACCCCCGCCGCATCACCGAGGTCCGTCGCATGTCAGGCACCCACCGGATTGTCGAGGTTCTTCATCACCTCGAAGACGTCGTCGGCCTTCGGCGCTCGCAACTCCCGCACGATCTGCCCGTCGGCCAAGAACACGACGCGATCGGCGTACGACGCGGCCCGCGGATCATGCGTGACGATCACGACGGTCTGCCCGAACTCGTCGGTCGCCGCCCGCAGGATCTCCAGCACCTCCCCCGACGATCGCGAATCGAGGTTGCCGGTCGGCTCGTCGCCGAAGATGATGTCGGGCCGCCCGACCAGCGCCCGCGCACACGCGACCCGCTGCTGCTGCCCGCCCGAGAGCTCCGCGGGCCGGTGCGTGAGCCGGTCGGTCAGACCCAGCCGCGACACCACCGTGTCGAACCACGCTTTGTCGACATCACGGCCGGCGATGTCAAGGGGCAGGGTGATGTTCTCGGCCGCCGTCAGCGTCGGCACCAGATTGAACGCCTGGAACACGAATCCGATCCGGTCGCGCCGCAACGTGGTCATGGCCTTGTCACCCAGCGCGGTCAGTTCGACGTCACCGATGCGCACGCTGCCCGACGTCGCGACGTCGAGCCCGGCCAGACAGTGCATGAGCGTCGACTTGCCCGAACCCGACGGTCCCATGATCGCGGTGAACTCGCCCGCGGTGAACGTCACCGACACCCCTCGCAACGCGGCCACCTCGGTGTCGCCCGATCCGTAGAGCTTGGTGAGACTGTCGGCAACTGCCGCGACCTGCGTCCGGGTACCGCCCTCGCTGAGTGTCATGCCGTCCAGACTTCCAAAAATCCGCGGGCCGGGCTATCCGGTCTCACCCTGATCTCAGCCCTGATAAAGGTAAGAGAGCAGGGCCGTGACCGAAGTCACGACCCTGCTCTCCTAAATTCAGTACGTCCGAGAACTCAGCGCATCTGGGGATTCAGCGCGTCTGGGGATTCAGCGCGTCTGGGGATTCAGCGCGTCTGGGGATTCAGGCGCCCAGGCGCTCGCGCAGCGCGGCGAGCTCGTCCCGCAGCGACGACGGGAGCTTGTCACCGACAAAGTCGAACAACTCGTCGATCAGCGGCAGCTCACGTTCCCATTCCTCGGAGTTCACGGCCAGCGCCTCGACGAGATCCTGGTTCTCGACGTCGAGTCCGTCGAGGTTGAACTCCTCGGGCTTGGCGACGATGCCGATCGGGGTCTGCTCGCCGGTGACCTCACCCTCGATGCGGCCGATGATCCACTCCAGGACGCGACTGTTCTCACCGAAGCCGGGCCACAGGAAGCGGCCGTCATCACCACGGCGGAACCAGTTGACGTAGAAGATCTTGGGCAGCTTGGCGGCATCGGCGTTCTTGCCGAGGTCGATCCAGTGCGAGAGGTAGTCGCCCACGTGGTAGCCCATGAACGGCAGCATCGCCATCGGGTCGCGGCGAACGGTACCCACCTTGCCCTCGGCGGCGGCTGTCTGCTCCGAGCCGACCGTGGCGCCCATGAACACACCGTGCTGCCAGTCGCGGGCCTCGGTGACCAGCGGGACCGTGGTCTTGCGGCGGCCACCGAACAGGATCGCCGAGATCGGCACGCCCTGCGGGTCGTCCCACTCGGTCGCCAGCGACGGGCACTGGACCAGCGGAGTGCAGTACCGCGAGTTGGGGTGCGCGGCCTTCGCGTCGGACTCCGGGGTCCAGTCGTTGCCGAGCCAGTCGGTCAGATGGGCTGGCGTCTCGCCGTCGATACCCTCCCACCACACGTCGCCGTCGTCGGTGAGCGCGACGTTGGTGTACAGGGTGTTGCCGCGGTCGATGGTCTCCATCGCGTTCGGGTTGGAGTCGAAGCTGGTGCCGGGAGCCACGCCGAAGAACCCGAACTCCGGGTTGATCGCGTAGAGACGGCCGTCCTTGCCGAAGCGCATCCAGGCGATGTCGTCGCCGACGGTCTCGGCCTTCCAGCCGGGGATCGTGGGCTGGATCATCGCCAGGTTGGTCTTGCCACAGGCACTCGGGAACGCCGCGGCCACGAAGTAGACCTTGTTCTGCGGGCTGGTCAGCTTGAGGATCAGCATGTGCTCGGCCAGCCAGCCCTCATCGTGCGCGAGCACCGACGCGATGCGCAGCGCGTAGCACTTCTTGCCCAGCAGCGCGTTGCCGCCGTAACCCGATCCGTACGACCAGATCTCACGGGACTCGGGGAAGTGGGTGATGTACTTGTCGGTGTTGCACGGCCACGGCACGTCGGCCTGACCGGGTTCGAGCGGGGCACCCACCGAATGCAGGCACTTGACGAAGAAGCCGTCGTCACCGAGCAGTTCGAGGACAGGGGTGCCCACGCGGGTCATGATCCGCATCGACAGGACGACGTACTCCGAGTCGGTGATCTCGACGCCGAGCTTCGGATCGTCGGAGCCGAGCGGGCCCATGCAGAACGGGATGACGAACATGGTGCGGCCGCGCATGCTGCCGCGGTACAGACCGGTCATGGTCTCACGCATCTGCGCGGGCTCGACCCAGTTGTTGGTGGGGCCGGCGTCCTCTTCCTTCTCCGAGCAGATGTAGGTACGCGACTCGACGCGCGCGACGTCGGCGGGGTCGGAGTTGGCCAGGAACGAGTTGGGCTTGCGCTCCTCGT
>NZ_CALLZT010000152.1:0-5732 GCF_937858515.1 uncultured Gordonia sp.
AGCAGGATGTCGTAGTCGTCGCGGGCGAAGCGTTTGGCCTCCTGGTGCACCTTGGTGACCAGCGGACACGTGGCATCGATGGTCTTGAGGTTGCGTTCGGCGGCCGTCTTGTGGACCTCCGGCGACACCCCGTGCGCGGAGAACACCACGATCGCGCCCTCGGGCACGTCGTCGGTCTCACCCACGAACACCGCACCCCGTTCGGTCAGCGTCTCGACGACGTGCCGGTTGTGCACGATCTCCTTGCGTACATAGACCGGTGCGCCGTACTTGTCGAGGGCACGTTCCACTGTTTCGACCGCACGGTCGACACCCGCGCAGTACCCTCGCGGTTCGGCCAGCAGGACACGTTTGGAATCAGCCACGACATCAAGGGTACGTGTTGGACGCCCCGCGTATGAATGGCAGAGTTGTGACATGGTCCGCGCACCCTATACCGTCCGCATCGCCGCAGGTCTGATCGTGACCGCGCTCGAGGAGACGCAAAAGCTACCCACCTTGGTCGTCACCCTGCCGATGACTGCGCTCAGTGAGGCGCTGCAATTCGGTATGCGTCTGCAGCAGGGCGTGGCAGGTCTCGCCATCAAGGGCGACCTGGCACTCGAGCTGATGTTCGACAGGCCGAGCGAAGAACCCTCGTGGGCACGGTTCGACGACGACGAACCCGAGCTGTCTCTGGTCCCGACCGAACAGCCGGGCGCCGATGCCCTCGACGACCAGCCCGAACCTCCCGTCGCCGACCTCGAAGCCGATCCCGAAGCGGTCGATCCCGAAGCCGCAGAGCCGGAAGCCGAGAAGCCGGCAGTCGAGGCCACCGGGCCGGAGGCAGGCAGTGCCGAGGCAGAACTTGCCGAGCCGGAAAACCAGGTCACGGAGCCGGAGGCGGCCATTGCCGAACCTGAGCCGGTGTCCGATGACGAACCGGTCACTCTCGACTCGGCACCTCCCGCCGGCCGGTTCGCCCTGTACAGCTCGGCACCCGAGACCGTCGTGAAGGCCGCCACGGCCGGCACCGACGCCCCCGCGATCGACGGTCCCGTACCCGAGGTCGTCGAGTACATCGAGTACGACCGCCTGACACTCGCCCAGTTGCGGGCAAAGCTGCGTACCGTCGACGCCGATGATCTGTCGGCACTGCTGGACTATGAGCGGGCCACCAAGGCGCGGGTGCCGTTCATCACGATGATCGAGAATCGGGTCACGGCGCAGCAGAAGCGGCATTCGACGACGTGACCGGCGGGGTTTACACCTCCGCGGGCGGCGACGAGCGCACCGCCAACACACCGGACAATCCGTGGCCGGTCCGGACGGTCAACACCAAGATCGCCGACTGGGTGCACAAGCTGGGGCAGATCTGGGTCGAGGGCCAGATCACCCAGATCAGCCGGCGACCCCGCAGCCGGGTCGCGTTCATCACGCTGCGTGATCCGGCCGCTGACATGTCCGTGCAGGTCACGTGCAATCCGGACCTGCTTGACCGGGCGCCGGTGCCGCTGACCGAGGGCAGTCGCGTAGTGATGCTGGGGCGTCCCACGTTCTACACCGGCCGGGCCACGCTGTCGTTGCGGGTCTCCGACATCCGGCCCGTCGGGATCGGCGAACTGCTCGCCCGCATCGAAAGGCTGCGGCAGCTGCTCGCCGCCGAGGGATTGTTCGATCCGCGACTCAAGCAACCACTGCCGTTCCTGCCGAAGGCGGTCGGCCTGATCTCGGGCCGGGCCAGTGCCGCGCAGCGCGACGTGGTGGCCGTGGCCACCGCCCGCTGGCCGTCGGTGCGCTTCGAGATCCGCGACGCCACCGTGCAGGGTCCGGCGGCGGTACCGAGCATCCTGCCGCTGCTGGCCGACCTCGACGCCGCCGAGCACGTCGAGGTCATCGTCATCGCCCGCGGCGGCGGCAGCGTCGAGGACCTGCTGCCGTTCTCCGACGAGACGCTGCTGCGGGCGGTGTCCGCGTGCCGCACGCCGGTGATCAGCGCGATCGGCCACGAACCCGACAGCCCGCTCCTCGACCATGTGGCCGATGTGCGTGCTGCCACCCCTACCGACGCCGCCAAACGCGCCGTACCCGACGTGCAGGCCGAGCTGACCGCGATCGCCGATCTACGCAGACGCAGCGCCCACGCCCTGCGCAACTGGGTGCACCGGGAGGCGCACGGGCTGGCGGGGCTGCGCGCCCGGCCCGTCCTCGCCAGACCACTGACCATGATCGATGCCCGCGCCGACGACATCACCCGGATGCGCTCAACCCTGCGCCGCGACATCAGCCGCGCCGTCGACGGCGAACAGCGCCGCGTCGAACATCTGGCCGCACGACTGAGCACCTTGGGCCCCGCACAGACCCTGGCCCGCGGCTATGCGGTGGTACAGCGGCTCGACGCCGACGACCCGCACGCGGTGTCGTCGGTGGCCGATCTGCCCGAAGGCGCACGAATCCGGATACGGGTCGCCGACGGTGCGGCCCCAGCAGTCATCGAAGCGGCGACTGTTCACACCGAGGGAGAGAAGTGACCAAGGACCAGCGCACCCCAGTGGCCGAACTCGGCTACGAAGCGGCCCGCGACGAACTCGTCGAGGTGGTCACGCTGCTCGAACGCGGCGGACTCGGCCTCGACGCCTCGCTGGCCCTCTGGGAACGAGGTGAAGCACTGGCCGCCCGCTGCCAGGAGCACCTCGCCGGCGCCCGGCAGCGCATCGAAAAGGCTTTGGGACCGGACGAATAGGCCGTCAGGCGACAGACTTGGGCAGCGGGTCCTGCGCCATGACGGCTTTCGCGATCTGCTCGATATCGGCTTCCGATCCCTTCGAGCGGACGCCGATGCGGACGTCGCCGAGGTCGGCGATCCAGAATCTGTTCTTGTTCTCGCCGTCGTACACCACCCACGAGTGGCCACCGGCCTCGCGCTTCCCTGCGCCCATCGCGTCGTAACCGCCGAGGGTGGCGACCAGCTCTTCCTCGGGGGCGTCGGTCTGTGTGAGCTGCACGTATGAGCCCTTCTTGGTGACCCAGCCGACGTTGCTCGACACCTGGCCGCCGACGGTCTGCGTCGATCCCGAGTTCGGCTTCCAGCCGTCTGGGGTCGCCGGGCGTCGGATCGGGAACGGCATCGACCGGGCGTCGGCGGCCAGCGCCGCGGACACGTCGAATGCGGGGACCTTGTCGTCGCCGGAACCGGCCTTGAAACCGAACGTCCAATTGCCCGACGCGAACAGTACGAAGACGCACAACGCCAGCAACGCGAGGACGGTCCAGATCATGTCCCGCCCGTCCTGCAGGATCCGTGGTTTACCGGTGGCCATCCCACCAACATAAACCGGGCGGCATCACGGGCGAAATCACGACTTCACGCCGCCCGCGGTCAGACCGGAGACGATCCGGCGCTGGAACACCAACACCATGATCACCAGCGGCACCGTGACGATGGTGCCCGCGGCCATGATCGCGGTGTACGGCTGGGTGAACGAGTTCTCCCCCGAGAAGCGTGCGATGGCGACCGTGACCGGTTCGGTATCCCGCGTCGAGAGCTGGCTGGCAAGCATGAACTCGTTCCAGGTGGCGATGAACGCGAGGATCGCGGTGGTGAACAGGGCGGGTGCGGCCAACGGCAGCACGATCAGCCGGAACGCCTGTGCCCGCGTCGCACCGTCGATACGGGCGGCCTCCTCCAGCTCCCACGGCATATCGTTCATGAACGAGGTGAGCGTATAGACGGTGAGCGGCAGCACGAAGGAGATGTTCGGGATGATCAGCGCCTGATAGCTGCCGATCCAGTGCAGGTCGCCGAACAGCTGGAACATCGGCGTGATCAGGGCCACGCCCGGGAACATCGACGCCGCCAGGATGATGCCGCTGACGACATACTTGCCGCGGAACTGGATCCGGGCCAGCGCGTAGGACGCGAAGATGCCCAGTGTCAGCGCGACCCCGGTGGTGACGGCGCCTATGAGCAGACTGTTGACGATGGCGCCGAGGAAGTCGTTGCCCTTGGCCGTCGACAACGCGTCCCGGAAGTTCTGGAAGGTGACATGCGTGGGCCACCACGTGGTGTCGAAGGTGTGCTTGACGTCGCGGAAGGAGGTGATGACCATCCAGTAGAACGGCGCCAGGCCCCACACCAGGATCAGTGCCACGCCGCCGTAGGTGCGCAGTGACTGGAAAGTCTTGCGCCGGTTACGTGTTCGCACATTCGATGCCATGCGGACCGATGTCGCGGAGGTCATCGGACTCCCTTCCGCTGATCTTCCTGAGTGCGGACCACGTTGGCGCCCAAGAACTTCACCATGATGAACGCGACAGCGAAGATCATCAGGAACACCAGTGTCGACAGCGCCGAGGCACTGTTGAAGTTGCCGTGCCGCATGTCGGCGACCACCAGGATCGACACGGTGGTGGTGGGCGTGGCGCCGCTGGTGCCCGACAGAATGGCCGGTAGATCGTACATCCGGAGCACGTCGAGCGTACGGAACAGCACCGCCACCATCAGCGCCGGTTTCACCAGCGGCAGCGTGATGTGGACGAACTGCTTCCACCTCGACGCCCCGTCGACCCGGGCGGCCTCGTACACGTCCGACGGAATCAGTTGCAGCCCCGCCAGAATCAGCAGGGCCATGAACGGCGTCGTCTTCCACACGTCGGCGAGGATCACCGCGAACCGCGATGCCCACGGGTCGGTGGTCCAGGCGATGTCGGTGCCGAGCATCTTATTGGCGATGCCGTTCTCGGCGAAGATGAAGAACCAGAGCTTGGCGGTGACCGCGGTCGGGATGGCCCAGGGGATGAGCACGCTGGCCCGCAACAGCGATCGGCCCGCGAAAGTGCGGTTCATCACCGTGGCCATCCACAGCCCGAGAACCACCTCGATGGCGACGGTGACGACGGCGAAGAAGAAGGTGATCGCCACCGCCTGCCAGAAGTCGCTGCCGAGGTTGCCGTCGGGGCAGCTGCCGGCGCCGGTACCGCAGTCGCCGGTCAGCCACAGCATGTAGTGCTTGAACCCGGCGAAGCCACCGGACTCGAAACGTCCGGTGGCTTCGTTGATCCCGCGGTCGGCCTGGAACGACAGGTAGACCGCACGCAGGACCGGGTAGGCGATGACTACCGCCAGCACCACCATCGTGGGTGCCAGCAGCCAGAACGCCCGGAGATCCCGGCCCTGTGTGCGTTGTTTGAGCGACTCCATCACGTCCGGTTGTGCCGCACGCGACGGAGGGAGAGCTCCTGCGTCACTTGGTCGCGACCTTGATCGCCTCGTCGATGTCGGCAGCGGCCTGGTCGACGGTCTTCGATCCGTTCAGCGCGGCGTAGACATTGTCCTGAATCGCCTTGCTGACGCCCGCGTAGTACGGGGTGACCGGACGCGGCTTGGCGTTCTCCAGCGCGTCCTTGAGCGCGGGCAGGTACGGGAACTCCTTGACCAGCGACTTGTCGTCGTAAATCGAGGCCAGCACCGGCGGGAACGATGCCTCGGCGAACGACTTCTGGTTCTCCGCACTCTGGATGTAGGCGATGAAGTCGTGCGCAGTGGCCTTGGCCTTCGAGTGCACGTTGATGCCGTCGTTGTAGCCGCCGAGCGTCGAGGCGCCCGCGCCGTCTGGACCGACGATGGCCGCGACACCGAACTTGCCCTTCACCTTCGACTCCGCGTCGCCGGCATTGGTGTACATGTAGGGCCAGTTGTAGGCGTAGGCCGACTCGCCGCCGACGAAGGACAGGTTGGTCTCCTCCTCGGTGAA
>NZ_CALLZT010000153.1:0-5099 GCF_937858515.1 uncultured Gordonia sp.
ACGCCGAGTTGGAGAACACCGCGATCGAGTGGGCGCGCACCATCAACGGCAAGTCGCCGACGGCGCAGCGAATGCTCAAGTTCGCGTTCAACCTCACCGACGACGGGCTGATGGGTCAGCAGGTGTTCGCCGGTGAGGCGACGCGGCTGGCGTACATGACCGACGAGGCCGTCGAGGGCCGGGACGCGTTCCTGGAGAAGCGCAGTCCCGACTGGGACGCCTTCCCCTACTATTACTGAAGTCGTCTTCCATCTCCCGGCCGGTCGGGAAAATAAGGTATCGCCTCGCGCTCAGCCGATCAACTCGCGCAGGATCTCCATGTCCTCGACGCGCTCGGCGTGCGTCCCGGCCGCCGGCGCGGCCAGCAGCACCCCCACACCCGCGGCGCGGAAGGCCTCGACCCGCTCGGCCACCTGCGATCTGGGCCCGATCAGGGCGGTCGAATCCACCAGATCCTGAGGCACGGCTGCGGCGGCCTCGGCCTTCTTGCCGTCCAGATACAGATCCTGGATCAGCTTGGCCTCGTCGACGAATCCGTAACGCACGGCCAGTGAGTTGTAGAAGTTCTTGCCGCGGGCACCCATGCCGCCGATGTACAGCGCGCAGTGATTGCGGACGAGTTGGTTGGCATGCTCGATCTGCTCGGCGTCGTCGGTGATCAGCGCAGCGGTGTTGACCACGATGCGTAGCGGCGGGAGGTCCGGGCTGCGCTTGGCCTTGCCGGCCTCGAGAGCCTCCCCGAACGCGGCATCGACGTACCCGGGATGGAACAGGAACGGCTGGAACTCCTCGAAGAGCTCGGCGGCCAGCTCGGTGTTCTTGGGGCCGATGGCGGCGAGCAGCATCGGGATGCGATCCCGCACCGGATGGTTGATGATCTTCAAGGCCTTGCCCAGACCCGACCCGCCATGCTCGGGGCCGAGGGGCAAGTGGTAGTGCTTACCGTCGAAGGTCACCGGCTCGCGCCGCCACACCTTGCGGCAGATCTCGACGTGCTCGCGGGCGCGGCCGAGAGGCGCGTTATAGGGCACCCCGTGGAAGCCTTCGATGACCTGAGGACCGGACGCCCCGATACCCAGGATCGCGCGGCCGCCGGAGATGTAGTCCAGGCCGGCCGCGGTTATCGCCAGGTTGGTGGGGGTACGCGAGAACATCGGCAGGATGCCGGTCTGCAGTTCCATCTTCTCGGTACGCGCCGCGATGTAGCCGAGCTGACTGACCGCGTCGAAGCTGTAGGCCTCCGGCACCGTGACCCTGCCGACACCCGCCCGCTCGAAGTCGGCGAGGTGGTCGATGGTCTCACGGAAGTCGCCGGCGTAATTGATCGGCATGCCGAGTTTCATCGGGGCAGCAGTTGACGTCATGCACACGCATTCTTCCACAGCCGTACGAGCGGTCGGTCGGCACCCGTACGAGCGGTCGGTCGGCGACTTTCGGACGCCGACGCGGCGGCCACGAGACCAACGGCGCAGGACCAAAGTCCCCGGGTCATCCACCGGAAGATTTCCACTTGGCCGACGGAACGTGAACAGTCGGTGAACACCTGGCGCGATAGAGCAAACACGCACGTCAAATGGGGTCTTTTGGCTTTCCCAAAGTTAGGTGCCAGAGCGCGTCACACAGCATGATGATCGCATGAGCTCAGAGATGCTTATTCTGGTGCTGCTCGTCATCACGGCACTCGGTTTCGACTTCACCAACGGTTTCCACGACACCGGCAACGCCATGGCGACCTCGATCGCCACCGGAGCCTTCAAACCCAAGACCGCGGTCACCGTCGCCGCGATCCTCAACCTCATCGGCGCGCTGCTGTCGGTCGAGGTGGCGGCAACCATCACCAAGGACGTACTGAAGATCCAGGAGACCAAGGGCGACGGAGCCGGCGAGCTGGTCGCAGGACTCGACGCCCAGAAGGCGCTGCTGATCATCTTCGCCGGACTCATCGGCGGCATCCTGTGGAATCTGTTCACCTGGCTGTTCGGCCTGCCGTCGAGTTCCTCGCACGCACTGTTCGGCGGACTTATCGGTTCAGGCCTGGCCGCCATCGGGTTCGGCGGCATCAACTGGGCCGGCATCACCCACAAAATCCTGGTCCCCGGCCTGGCCGCACCGGTGATCGCCTGCATCGTCGCCGCCACCAGCACATGGATCATCTTCAAGATCACCAATTCGATCGCTGAGAAGAACCGGGACGCCGGATTCCGCTATGGCCAGCGGGCCACCGCGTCCCTGCTCGCCCTCTCGCACGGCACCGGCGACGCGCAGAAGACCATGGGTGTCATCGCCCTCGCCCTCATCGCCACCAATCATCTGGATGCGCGCACCGTCTCCAGCGGGTTGCCGATCTGGGTGGTCCTGACCTGTGCGTTCGCCATCGCCCTGGGTACCTACCTCGGTGGCTGGCGCATCATCCGCACCCTGGGTAAGGGCCTGGTGGAGATCAGCTCACCGCAGGGCTTCGCCGCCGACGCATCCTCGGCCGCGATCATCCTGACCTCCTCCACCGCGGGTATGGCACTGTCGACCACCCACGTCGCCACCGGCTCGATCTTGGGCACCGGCGTCGGCAAGAAGGGCGCCGAGGTGCGCTGGAGCGTCGCGGGCCGCATGGCGGTCGCCTGGGTGACCACAGTTCCGGCCGCTGCGACGGTGGGTGCCCTGTGCTTCTGGCTCGGTCACCTTATCGGCGACGTCTACGGCGCCATCACGATCTTCGCGATCCTCGTGGCCGCTTCCGCTTACATGTACTGGCGCGCACAGCAGAACAAGGTCGACCACAACAACGTGACCGACGACTGGGAGGACGGCAGCGGTACCACCGTCCCCGCGGGTGAAGAGCCCGCGACCCGTCCTGCGTCGGTCTGACCCGGCGCGATCAGCTAAGGATTGAAAGCACCATGCACATAGTCGAATCCATCGCCCGAGTGCTCGTCGTGGGTCTGATGCTCGGAGCGGGACTGCCCGCGATCTTCGCGGTCGGCCTACGCCTGCACGCCGTCGGTATGGGCAACGAGCACGCCGATGGCACGGTGACGGCCCCCGATCCGGTCCGCAAGGCCGCCGCTTACGTCCTGTTCGGGCTGGTCGTGGTCGTCATCGCCGTCGGCATCCTCTGGGTGTGCCGACACACCCTCGACTTCCATCTGGGCGTCAGAGTCTTCCCTGACGCCTGGTACTAGGACATGAAGCAGTTCGGCGCCGACCCCGTGAGGGTCGGCGCCGAACTGTTGTCACTGCCCGATTCCGGCGCTCGGCACCGCAAGGGTGTGTACTGGGATGACAAGCATCTGAACCGGACACGATGTCAGACACCGGCCCGGACAAACCCCAGCCCGTGAACCGAGTACAACAAATCCCAGGTACGAAGAAGGGAGGCGATCATGGACCGACCACAGCTACTCATGAAAGTCGTCGAATGGTTGCGGGCCGGCTACCCCAACGGGGTACCCCAGGGCGACTACATTCCGCTCGTGGCACTGCTGCGCCGACAACTTTCCGACGATGAACTCGACCAGGTGACCTCCGACCTGATCGACGACTCCCTGCGGCATCTCGAACCGATCTCCAAGATCGACGCGGGAGTCAAGATAACCAAGGTCACCGACGAGCTCCCCCACGCCGTCGACATCGCCCGGGTGCGGCAGTTGCTCGTCGTGGCCGGCTGGCCGTTCGACGACGAACCGCTCGCCGACACCATCACCCCGAACGCGTCACCCGAACCCCTCGAGGACGGCGAGGGTCCCGGCGAGTCCGGAGACGGCCACTGAACGGACTGCACCCGCTGGAGCTGGTAGGCGCACCGGAAGTCCTGGCCCACACGGACACGCTCGCCGGGCTCCTCGAGCACGGCGCCACCCGAGCCGTCCTGCCGGTGCCCGGCGACGCCGCGGCCGCGGCCCGGTTGTGCGCCGCCCTCGGCGCCGGCGAACCGATCGGCGACGACGTGACATTGGTGATCTCGACATCCGGTTCGACCGGCATCCCGAAAGGCGCTCAGCACACCGCGGCGACCCTGCGCGCCTCGGCCCGAGCCACCGAGGCTTTTCTCGGCGGACCGGGCAATTGGCTGCTCACTCTGCCACCGCATCACATCGCCGGGCTGCAGGTGCTGCTGCGGGCAATCCGTGCCGGGTACCGTCCCGGCATCATCGACGTGCGCGACGGCTTCGGGGTCGACGACTTCGTCCGCTCCACCGGCGAGCTCGACGGCGTGCGTCGGTACACATCGCTGGTGCCCACCCAGTTGATCAAGGTGCTGGCGTCACCGGCGGCCACCGACGCCGCCCGGACATTCGACGCCATCCTCGTGGGCGGGGCCGCAACCCCGGAGTTGTTGCGGCGCAAAGCGATCGATGAGGGTCTGGCGATCGTGTGCACGTACGGGATGAGCGAGACCGCCGGCGGCTGCGTCTATGACGGTTTTCCCCTCGACGGGGTCGATGTGCGGATCGAAGGCCCCGGAGACGGCGGCGCCGGACGTATTTGGCTCGGTGGTCCGATGGTCGCCGACGGCTACCGCAATCTGCCGCACCACCCGTCGTTCGGGCAATACCTCTTCAGGGATTCCTCCGGGGGGCCTTCTTCCGGAGAGCACCGGTGGTTTCGTACCGACGATCTCGGGATCGTCGAATCCGGACTGCTGCGGGTCGTCGGGCGGGCCGATCAGGCCATCAGCACGGGTGGGCTCACGGTGCTGCCCGAGGTGGTGGAGGAGGCCATCGCGGCCGATCCGTCGGTCGCCGAATGCGTGGTGCTGGGCCTGCCCGACCCGCGGCTCGGCGAGAAGGTGGTGGCGGTGCTCGTCGAATCCGAGGCCGGGGCCGTGGACCCGAACCTGATCATCGAGCTCGTGACCGCTCGGCTCGACCGATTCGCCGCGCCGCGCGAGGTGATCGTCGTCGACACCCTGCCGATGCGGGGGCCGGGCAAACCCGACCGGACCGCATTGCGGGAACGGCTGACCGGCGCAGTTGTGCCAGAAACGGAAAACCGGGTGCCAGGACCGGAAAAGGGTCCGGAAACGGAGAAGCGCCCTGCCGACTTGGGGGGGATGCAGGCAGGGCGCAAGTCTCCGGGAAGAGACTTCACATAGTGTGCCA
>NZ_CALLZT010000154.1:0-13758 GCF_937858515.1 uncultured Gordonia sp.
GACATCACCGACGCCGACATGTTCACCTCGTCGGGTGCGTCGGTGCCCGGCAGCGACGCCGAATACGAGGCGACCCGCGCCGGCGGGACGACCACCGAGGTGTTCCCGCTGGCCCTGTTCGCAGTCGGCGGGATGATGCTGTTCGGCGCGTGCGGCGATCTGCTGACCATGTTCGTCGCTCTGGAAGTCATGTCGTTGCCGCTGTACCTGCTGTGCGGACTGGCGCGGCGTCGACGGCTGATCTCGCAGGAGGCGGCGCTCAAGTACTTCCTGCTCGGCGCGTTCGCGTCGGCGTTCTTCCTGTTCGGTGCGGCGTTCGCGTACGGGGCGACCGGCTCACTCGATCTGGCCGAGATCAACACCTCGCTCGCCTCCGCCGACGACCGTTCGCTCGCCGTGATCGGGTTCGCCCTCCTCTCGGTGGGTCTCCTGTTCAAAATCGGTGCCGTACCGTTCCATTCGTGGATTCCCGACGTGTACCAGGGCGCCCCCACCCCCGTCACCGGATTCATGGCCTCGGCCACCAAGGTCGCCGCATTCGGCGGCCTACTGCGGGTCTGCTACCTCGGTTTCGGTGAGATACACAAAGATTGGGAACCGATCCTGTGGGCGGTGGCGATCGCGACCATGCTGATCGGCGCGATCATGGCCGTCACCCAGTCCGACATCAAACGGATGCTCGCCTATTCGTCCATCACGCACGCCGGTTTCCTGCTCCTCGGAGTCATCGCCCTCGATGAACACGGCATCACGGCAACCCTGTTCTACCTTGCGGTCTACGGCTTTTCGACGCTCGGCGCATTCGCCACCATTTCCGTCGTCCGCGAGCCGGACCGCCCCGTCGGCCCCCACCTGTCGGGCCGCGAGGCCACCGACATCTCCCAGTGGGCGGGTCTGGGCAAACGCTATCCCCTTGTCGGCGCGATGTTTTCGATGTTCCTGCTCGCCTTTGCAGGTATCCCCCTGACAAGCGGTTTCATCGCCAAGTTCGCCGTATTCTCCGCCGCCGCGGGTTCGGGCGCCGGAATCCTCGTGGTGATCGGTGTCCTGTCCAGCGCCATCGCCGCCTACTTCTACATCCGCATCATCATCGCCATGTTTTTCACCGATCCCCCCGCCGATCCACCCCACATCGTCCGCCCCAGCATCCTCACCACAGCCGGCATAGCCGCCTGCACAGTGGTCACCATCCTCCTGGGCATCCTCCCCCAGCCCCTCCTCGACCTCGCCGAACGCGCCGCCCAGTTCCACTGAGTACCGTTCCCGCGTGCTACCGATCTCGGACACGACGTACGTCGACGTACCGAACCCCGACGTGCCCAATGTCAGGTCTTGCATCAATGGACGGGACTCTCGCGGCCGCTTCTGCTGACAGCACTCGGCGACATCTATGACTATTGACGGAAGTCACGCCTGGATCGTTCGCGTGTTCAGAATAGCGACGTGTTCAGAGTTCTTGAACAGGTCCTTAAACTGAACACGCGTCTCGTGGTACGTTGCGACGCTCGGCGGAGACCATGTGACGTATGGTCACTCCGGCCACCGAAGCTGATCGTGGCCGCTTTGGACGACAAAGGATTGTGTCGTAGCCGACGCCTACTGTCATCGTGTGCCGACATACCTTCACGAAGCGCTCGCCGAGCTGGTCCGACAGCAACCGCAGTTCGCCGTCGATCTCGTCACTGACCTCGGCGGCGCGCCCGTGCCCGACTACGCCTCCGTCACTCTCGACTCGCCGGACCTCACCGAAACCACGCCCATCGAACAGCGGGCCGACGGCGTCGTCACGCTCCATCACGACGATGGCGCTGCCGCCCTCGGGATCATCGTCGAGGTCCAACTGGAACCCGACTACAAGAAGCACTACACCTGGCCTGCCTACCTCGTCTCGTTGCGTAACCGACTGAAGGCGCCCGTCGTCGTTCTGGTCATCTGCCCGCGGCCACGCACAGCGCGCTGGGCGGCACGACCCATACATCTGGGCGGCAATTCGAGAATCGAACCCCTCGTCATCGGCCCAGCCGACGTCCCGGCGATCACCGACCCCGAGGTTGCGCGTGGGCATCCCGAGCTGGCGATGCTCTCAGCCATCACGCACCACGAGAATCACGCTGTTCTCGACGCACTGTTCGCCACTTTCACACCCGACATTGAACGCAGCTACATGTACGCTGACCTCATTCGGACCGTCCTACCCGACACCGCACGCACCTACCTGGAGCAACTCATGTCCGCACCGACCTGGCAACCCAAATCCGACTTCGCGCGCGAATACTTCAACAAGGGCAAAGTCGAAGATCGCGCCGAAGCGCTCCTCGAGGTTCTGGCCACCCGGAGCATCCCGGTAACGGATGAAGCGAGAAGGCGTATCACCGAGTGCACTGACGTCGACCAGCTCAAGGAATGGTTCCGTCGCGCCATCACCGCCGCCACCGTGGACGAGGTATTCGGCGCCGACGGGTAGGCGGTCCGAAGGACACCTATCGACCGAGGTCTACACTTACCCCCTGTTGTACTGGACGCCCCGGCTACGCCGGGGCACGAAGGGGAGTTTCGATGCGGCGTCTGACTGTGTTTCTCGCGGCGACGGCCGCATCCGTGGCGATGATCTGGGCGAACCCGTTGCCGGCCGATGCGGCGAGCCCTTGCTCGACGGTTCGCGTCGGCACCCTCAAAGCCGCACCTGTCCCGGTCCTCGGCTGGAGCGAGAACCTCGCCTACGACCGCGACGGCGCGCTCTGGGTCACCCGCACGGCGATGAGCACGGTGGAACGACTCGATGATCGCGGCCGTGTCACCGCGTCGGTGTCGGTGCCGTTTCCCGGCGGGATCGCAGCGGGGCCCGACGGCCGCATGTATGTCACCTCCTTCAGCAAGGACGCCCTCGGGCTCCTGCGGACGGGACGCATCTACAGCTTCGATCCCGCTGCCGCACAACCGAAGACACGGATCTACACCCAAGGTCTGGGCTTCCCCAACGGGCTGGCCTTCGACGCGAAAGGCAACGCCTACGTCGGTGACACCTGGCAGGGGGTACTCAAGGTGCTCCCGGGTGGCCGGGTCGACCGACGCTGGTCGTCGAAGGCGCCGCGGAACCTGACCCCCAGCACCACCGTCAACGGTTCGAGCATGAACGGCGTGGCCGTCGACGGCGACAACCTGTACGTGACGATGACCACCAGCGTGTCCGGGCGTGTACTGAAAGTCCCCCTGGCACAACCAAACCGAACCAGCGTGGCAGCCGACCTCACCGCTCCGATCCCCGGCATCGTCGACGATCTGACCGTGGTCAGGCGGGGAACTCTGGCCGTAACGACCACCACGGGCCAACTGTTCATCGCCAACACCGTCGCGCGCACGCAGTGCGTCGTCCAGCTCGGTCAGCCGGCGACATCGGTGGCCGTCAACCCGGACGACGCAACCGAACTCGCCGTCGGCACTGAACTCGGCGACATACTCCGGGTCCGCATCTCCGGCCTTGCGATCACCTGAACCGGGCGATCACCTGAACCGATCGATCAACGGAACCGCGCGGTCGTCCACTCCAGGAGTTGAGGTATCAGCGCGGACTCGGCTTCGACCAGGTCGACGTGGCCTAGTCCGGGGAATGTCCGGTAGTCGACCTGCCGGCCGGCGCGCCGGATCGTGTCGACGTATTCACGTTGAGCCGCGGGAGTGATCAGACCGTCCGCCTCACCCTGACCGATCAACAGCGGCACGCCGATCGTGGTCGGCGGAACGTTCTCCTTGAGCCGCTTCCCCAGAGCACCGCTGGTCGGATCGGTCGCGAAGATGTTCGGGTCCCTGGTCATCGACAGCGCCGAAAGCACCGAGACCAGGACGCCCGCGCCGGATAGGCAACGCCCCGACATCTGCCGGACGATGGGTTCGGCACCCGGACGGATCGCGCCACGCCACGTGACGTCGGGATAGTTGGCGATGTATGCCGCGACGGCGAAGGACGAGAACACGCTGCCGCCGGTGACGTTCGGGAGATTGTCGATCAGTCCGGGCAGATTCGACGCAGGCGCGAGCGCGGCAACTCCGGCGAGTGGGACATCCGGTGCGTACGTCGGGGCGAGCGCACCGGACCACAGCGCCGAACCACCACCCTGGGAATGCCCCCACACGACGGTGTCGTCGCCGAGGTCGGCCGGTTCGAGAGCACGTGCCGCCCGGACGGCGTCGAGCGAGGCGTGCGCGCTGTCGACACCGATGAGATATGGGTGCGGGCCCTTCGTCCCGAGACCGATGTAGTCGGTGGCGACCAGCGCCCACCCGCGTTTGATGACCTCGGGCAGCACGAACATCGCACCCGATTCGAACGGTTGCGCCAGCAGCGACGGCGCACACGGCTGCGCGTAGCCGGTCGTGCCGTGGTTCCAGTCGATCACCGGCCAACCACCGTCACCACGCTTCGGGACCACGACAAGCGCGCTGGCCACTGCGGGCGAACCGTCGCCGCGAGTGGTGGAATACAGAATCCGCCAGGCGCGCGCATCGTCGGGAACCTCACGGGTGAACGACTCGGACCGAATCAGGACACCCGGCTTGGCCGGGATATCGCTTGGTGCACTGTAGAAGTCGTCGACATCAGGGGTGTCGGAACGGACGTTGACGCTGACCACGCAGGCGACGACAGCGACCGCGACGGCCACGAGCGCGGTGATCGTCCGCGCGAACCGTCGTACCCGGCTCGGCGACTGCGACGGCTCGCGATCGCCGGGACGAATCAGGCGGCGAACCTCGCCCACGCCGGACATGATCAGCCAGGCCCCGAACACCACGGCCGTGACCACGAGGGTGATGTCCGCCCAGAGCAGTGCCAACAGCCCGAACCCGATCGAGGCGATACCGAAGGCACCCGCCGCGATCCGGGTATCGACCGGAGCTCCCGCTCGCAGAGCAGGAACAATCTGACGGACGCCTCGCACGCATAGCGCAATAGCGATGACGACGACGAGCACGCGCAACGTCAGACCGCCGAACGCCACGATGGCAACGCCCGCGGCAAGCCACGCGAGAGCCTCGGCAAACCGCCACCATCGAGATGTGTGGTGGTCGTCGTCGGTCAGAACCAGCACACCCTGGAGAATGAACCCGGCCCCGATGAACCATACGAGCACGCCGAGCGACGAGATCGGTCTGGTGATCAGGTAGATACCGAGCGCGATCGCCACCAACGCCAGGACAATGCGCATCCACGGAGGAAGACCAAGACGACTCTTGATGCGTATGACGGCTCCTTAAAACTGCAATGGCCCCCTACCGGTGCAGGCAGGGGGCCATTGTGGCGGTGGCGAGGGGATTTGAACCCCTGGTACGGGGTTACCGTACACAGCATTTCGAGTGCTGCACCTTCGGCCGCTCGGACACGCCACCGCGGAAAACTGTACCGCAGGTGTGCCGGAGCGTGAAATTACCTGGTCAGGCCCCTCGTCAGGCTGTTGTATCGGGCTTGTTGCCGCCGAGTTTGCCGGTGACCTCGCCGATCTTCTCCTGCGCGGCGATCACCGCGCCCTGCACCTTCTCGTTGGCCGCGATCTCACCGATCTTCTGCTGGGCGACGCCGATCGCGCCGACGACCTTCTCGTTCGAGGCGATCTCCCCGACCTTCTGCTGGGCTGCTCCCAGCGCGCCCTGCACCTTCTCGTTGGCGGCGATCTCGCCGAGCTTCTGCTGAGCCGCACCGATGGCGCCGGCGACCTTCTCGTTCGAGGCGATCTCGCCGAGCTTCTCCTTGGCGACGTTGATCGCCTCGTTGACTTTGTCCGCTGCTTCCGACATGGATTCTCCTCAGCTTGTTCGGCACCCGGCGTGATCGGTCATCCCGGGCGCGCCAATGATTGTGTCCAATGTGCCACAGATCCTGGCCCGCCTGCTGGTCTAGTGCGATTCTCGCCGTACCGCGAAAAACTCCTGCATCAGGCGTATCGCGTCGGCGGCGAGGACGCCGCCGATCACCTCGGGACGATGGGTGAGCCTGCGGTCGCGCACCACATCCCACAGCGATCCGACGGCCCCGGTTTTCGGTTCCCACGCGCCGAACACGAGCCGGTCGACCCGGGACAGCGTGATCGCGCCCGCGCACATCGTGCACGGTTCGACGGTGACGACTAGGGTGCACCCGGACAACCGCCATCCGTCACCGAACGCTCTCGCGGCTGCCCGCAGAGCGAGGACCTCGGCGTGTGCGGTGGGGTCGGAATCGGCTTCGCGACGGTTGGCGGCGCGTGCCAGTTCCACCCCGTCCGGGTCGTAGACGACCGCACCGATGGGCACGTCGTCGGCACCCGAGCGCGATGCCGCGTCGAGGGCGGCACGCATCATCGTCTCCCACGGTCCGGGCGGCGGTTTCCGGTCGGGAGTCAGGTCAGCGTCCCAGCGTGTCGAGGACCTTGGCCAGTTGCTCGGCGAAACCGAGGCGGGCGGCGGTCATGCCGACCTGTTCGTCGGCGTACAGATCGGTGTCGCCGACGATCACCGCCAGCACCGCGTCGGGCAGTCCGAGATCGGCCAGCACGCCGAGGTCACCCTCCTCCCACGGTTCGACATCGTCGATGTCGTCGGGGTCGAGGTCGGGGACCTCCAGGTTGAGGGCGTCGAGGACGTCGACGGCAATGTCGTAGTCGACGGCGGCGGTGGCGTCGGACAGCAGCAACTGCGACCCGCCGGGCGCCGGGCGGATGATGATGAAGAACTCGTCGTCGACGTTGAGCAGGCCGAACAGCGCACTGGTCGCACGCAACGCCTTGAGCTGCCGCTCGGCGTCGGCGAGGTCGATGAGCGCGGACGGGTCGAGAGCTGTGACATTCCACCGCGTTTCGTCGCGCACCACGGCCACCGCGAAACCGTCGACGTCGTCGCCCGTGTTCGCGCTGTTGGTGTTGTCGGCCCCGCGGGACCCTTCGCCTTTACCGGCAGCTGCCATGCAGGTCACGGTATCCCGATTGGTGCGCGGTTCCCAAGTCCTAATATCCGTTCCCCCTGTTCGGGACCGCGTGGGAAAGTAGATGCCGTGACCGACAGCGATGCACAGCCCCTGCCCGCCACGGCAATCCCTCCGGAAACGGGCGCGGTGTGTGTGCTCGGGCTCGGGCTGATCGGGGGCTCACTGCTGCGCGTCCTCGCCGACACGACATCGGT
Source organism: uncultured Gordonia sp. (assembly GCF_937858515.1). Classification (NCBI taxonomy): domain Bacteria; kingdom Bacillati; phylum Actinomycetota; class Actinomycetes; order Mycobacteriales; family Gordoniaceae; genus Gordonia; species uncultured Gordonia sp. The sequence continues at coordinate 7,147 of NZ_CALLZT010000154.1, forward strand.
CTTCGGCTGGAACAGGTCGATGACAACGGTCGATGCCGCCCGCGCCGACGGTTACGACGCCTCCGCGGACCTGCCAGAGACGCTGCGACGGGCAGCGGCCATCGACGCGGTGATCGTGTTCGCCACCCCGGTGACCACGCTGCCGGCGCTGGTCGCGGCCGTCGCCGAACACGCCCCGCGCAATCTGCTCACCGATGTGGTGAGCGTCAAGGAGGCCGTCACCCGTATCGTCGCCGCCGGACATCCCGCGGCCAGGTTCGTGGGCGGGCACCCGATGGCGGGCACCAGTCACTCGGGCTGGGCGGCCACTGACGCCGATCTATTCCGGGGCGCGATGTGGATGGTGTCGACTGGCGACGGCACCGACCCCGCCGACTGGCTGCGGGTGGCGGCGATCGCGCTGGCCGCGGGCGCAACGGTGGTGCCGGCGGCCGACGACGCCCACGATCGGGCGGTGGCCGCGATATCGCATCTGCCGCACCTGATGGCAGCTGCGACCGCGGCCGTCGGCGCCGGGGAGAGCGGACTCGCGTTGCGGCTGGCAGCGGGTAGTTTCCGCGACGGCACCCGCGTCGCGGGCACGGCACCGGCGTTGCAGCGGGCGATGCTCGAAGCCAACGACGCGGCACTGCTGAACGTGCTCAGCGAGGCCATCGACCGGCTGACGAACATCCGTGACGATCTCCGTGACCGCGGCAGCGTCGAGATCCTCGTCGACGACGGGCACCGGGCGCGACTGGCCTACGAGGCGATGTCGTCGCGGCCCCCTGTGCCGATCACCGGCGTCACCGTCGGTTCCCCGGGATGGCAGCAGGAACTACGCCGCCAGGCGCACACGGGCCGGGTTTGGGTGGGTTGATGTCCGGGCCGGGTTCGGGTGGGTTGGGGGTCTATACCCGTTCGGACAGCCCTTCGTAATCGATGACGAAACCGTTCTCGTCGAACGAGATGGTGGAGCTGGCGAGGGGCCCTTCGATGGCCACCTGGTTGCCCTTGAGTTTGGTGTAGTTCATGGTGGCCGCCTCGACGCGAGCCTCGGGCAGGTACAGGTACACGACCGGCACCGGCGCATGCTCGCCGGCGGGGACGCGGCGCCCGGCACGGAACGCGTAACGGCGGATGGGCAGTGCGTTGAACATCGGCGACAGGGCCATGTCGATGTCCTCGGCGCCGTTGAAGTCGCTGCGGATGGTGCCGTCGGCGGTCTGCACGAGCCAGTTGTGTTCGCCATCGCGATTGATGGCGAGCTGCGATTCTCCGCTGGCCCGCACGAGGTGCACGGAGAAGCGTTTGGTGACGCCTTCGTCGTTGGTGATCAGTTCGTACGACGCGGAGAACGCCTCATGTTCGTCGTTCGCCGCGGCGATGATCCGGCCGTATGCCTTGATGCGGGCGCCACTGGCGTAGACGCGGACCTGTTCGAGCCGTACGGCATCGAGACCACGCCAGGTGACCATGGTCCGGAAATCGCCACCGCCCGGGGCCGTCGAGGGCGCAGTGGCTGTCGAGGACGCCGTCGGGCTGGGCTGGGCTGCTTGCGGTGAACTCACTTCTCTACGTTAGCGATATCGGGGCTGCTCACGCCAGACATGCGGCGGTCCGGCGCGACGAATCGACGGTCACCTCGTCGCTGGCCACCACTTCACCGCCGACGGTGATCGAGCACGTCACCGCGCTTCCCGACGTGGCGATCACCAGCAGCCGCAGCGGGGCGCCGGTGCCGGTGAACGTCACGGTCCAGTCGGGTTCGGAGACGACGGCACTGCGGGTGCCGGTGCCGTCGCTGTAGGCGAGTACGCCGACGCCGTTGATGGTCGCCCGGTAGACGATGGTCTTGCCGGCCGAGTCCACGACGATGCCGCGCCGCGACGGTGTGTCGGGGGCGGTTCGAGGGGTGACGGTTCGGGGAGTGACGGTCCAGGTGGTGGCGGTCGGCAGCGTGATCTCGTCGGGCTCGTCGCCGGTGAGCACGTTGCGGGCCATCAGCACCGTCGCCGTACCGAGCACGACGATGACGACGAGGTACACCGCCGTCTTCCACACCGCGCCTGATCGGGGTTCGGGGCCTGATCGGGGTTCGGGGCCTGATCGGGGTTCGGGGCCGGATCGGGGTTCGGGGCCGTGCGACACCTGTCCAGGGATTGCCACAGCTCCGGGAGTTGCGGCGGCACCGGGCAGCGGAGACGGACCGGCCGCGGGCTGCCCCGGAAGGTACTGCGCGGTGCCGTCGTCGGCGTATCCGAGCGGCGGATAGAACTGGGGGCCCATCGGCTGCAGGTACGACTGTTCGGCGGGTGTCGGCTGTCGTTGCGCCATCGCCTGCCCCCATGCCTGTGTCCCGCGGCCGTGTGCCCCGGGTCTCTGCCTGCGACCATACCCAAGCCCCGGCCGCACGCCGGATGCCACCGATCTACAAGCGGCTCTCCATCCTCGCCGACAGGCTGGCTTCCTGAAGATCGAGGCGCTCGAGCATCGCCCGGACGGCCTCGTCCTCGATCTTGCCTTCATCCCGGTCGGCGACGAGCGCGGCGCGCTGGGCCGCGAGCACATCCAGGTACAGCTTGATGAACGCGTCGGTGCGGCGGTTGTGCTTTTCGGGGTCGGGCATCTCTTCGGCGTCGTGCGACTGCCGGGCGACGGTCGCGTCGATCACCGCGACGGTCTCGGCGTCGAGACCGTCGGGCGGGGCGGCCCTGAATTCGGCGAGGACGCCGGCCGAGGCCCGGTCGGCGATCTTCTCGGCGAGTTTGGTCTGCTCGTAGTCGTAACGTTCCTCGGCCTCGTTGTGCAGGTGCAGCCGCGCGATCATCCACGGCAGCGTGGTGGCCTGGATGCCGATGGTGCCGATGGTGACCACGAACGCGATCGCGATGATGGCCGAGCGTTCGGGGAAGTCGCCGCCTCCGGCGACGGTCGCCGGGATACCGGATGCGGCGGCGAGTGTCACCACCCCGCGCATACCGGTCCACGCGACGACCGTCGACTCCTGCCAGGTCAGCGGACGGCCGTCGATCTTGCCCGCCCAGCGGGACGGCTTCTTCCGTTTCTCGCCGGATCGGGCGGCACGCCGTGGGTTGGCAGGCGTTTCGAGGTTGACGGCGGCGTCGATACGTCTGCTGACCGCGGCACGCCCGAACATGAGGAACACGCAGATCGGCCGGATGGCGAGCACGACTATCAGCACCAGCACCGATGCCCACGCGATGTGCACCAGCGATTCCTTGGCCGCACGCAGGTCATCGATGATGAACCGCATCTGCAGTCCGATATAGGCGAAGACGAACGCTTCGAGCAGGACATCGACCGAATGCCACAGGTAGCGTTCCTGCAGACGGGTCTGGTACCCGGCGCGCAGCGACCCGGATCCGACGACGAAGCCCGCGATCACCACGGCCAGCACACCCGAGGAGTGGATGTGTTCGGCGCCGATGAACGCCGCGAACGGGACGACGAAGCCCTGCACCGTCTCCAGGGCCGGGTTGTCCAGGTGCCGCCGGATCCACAGCGTGGCGAACCCGATGACGAGGCCGACGAGCGGCCCGACGACGGCGTTGTAGCCGAACAGAGCGAGCGGATTCTCGATGAAGGAGTGGGTGCTGGCGATCTGCGAGATGGCGATCGCGAACAGTGACAGTGCTGCGGCGTCGTTGACCAGCGATTCTCCGGTGAGGATCGACATGAGGCGTTTGGGCAGACCGAGTTTGTGGCCGATCGCGACGGCCGTCACCGCATCGGGCGGGGCGACGATCGCACCGAGCAGCAGGGCGAGGGTAAAGGTGAATTCGGGTAACACCGTCGACGTGACCCAGCCGACCGCGAAGGCGGTGATGACCACCATCGCCACCCCGAGGCCGAGGATGGGCCGGATGTTGCGCACGAAGTTGGCGAAGGAGAACCCGAGTGCGGCCGAGTACAGCAGCGGTGGCAGCACCACCGTCAGCAGGATCTCCGATTCGAGTTCGACGTGCGGAACTCCGGGGATGAACGAGACACCCAGACCGACGAGGATGATGATGAGCGCGGGTTGCATGCCTCGTTTGTCGGCGAACGACGTGACGATGATGGCCCCGACGAGGACCAGGATCAGCAGTTCCATGCGCTGATCTTTTCAGGTCGGGGGCGGTTTGTCCGAGTTGGCGGGTCGTCCGGCCGAACGAACCTGCCGGGCGTGACCGAACTCGGGGTCTATTTGTACTTCGGGTTGTTGAACGTCGGGATCTGAATGCTGATCGGCATGCGCAGCTCCGACATGTAGAGCAGCACGAACTGGCGCAGCAATTCGTCGAACATCCAGTACGTCTCCTTGGGCACTCCCACACCCAGCAACCCTTCGCGCATCCCGACGAACGGCACCCACGCGGTTTCCAGCAGCGGACTCCAGACCGGCTCGCGGGGAATGTGGTACCAGTTGGCCATCTTGTCGCCGAGGACGTAGCGGGTCAGGGCACCGAGAACGCCGCGGGACAGCAATGTCAGGTCAAGATTGACACCCAGATTCAGCAGCTCGTTGGCGAGCCTGCGTCCCTCGGGGGTGGGCGCGAGGATCGGGTCGAGCACCTGACGTGCCTGCGATTCGGCGTGACCCCACGAGTTGGGGATGTACTCGTCGTGGACGCCGAGGAGCGAAGCGGTGACCTGCCAGGAATGCAGCAGGCCGTTACCCTCGTAGTTCTCCATCGGTACCCGCCATTTACGCAGGTTGCGCATGACGGTGGTGGGCAGGCTGTGCCAGGTGACCATGATGTCGGCCTGACTGATCGGCTTGGACTCGGGTGCCACGGCCTGCCAGTGCCCCGATTGCGGCAGCAGATGCCGGACACCGGCGTGCGCCATGCGCGTCTTGACGCAGGTGACGATCATCTCGCCGCCCGGCCGGAAGGCGTTGAGCGCACCCACGTCGTACCCGAACTTGGCGGTCTTGGAGATGCGGTCCTTGAGGTCCCAGCCGCCCTTGGAGTAATAGACGGCACGCGCCTCCCGCGGGATCACCGTGCTCATCATGCCGCTGGCAAAGCCGTAGATGACGCCGAGATAGAGGCCGCGTTTCTGGTTGAAGCGGACCGCGGCGTCGAGCCGGTCCCAGTCGGTCCATGCCGGCAGCCTGCGTGCGTGTTCGATGAAGTCGCGCAGTTCGTTCGGCAGGCCGGCAGGCAGCGGCTGAGAGTTCTTGGTCCAGCCTTTGAGCAGGTTGTTGACCCGCTGCACCTGTCCGGGGTTGCGGAACAGCCTGGCGATGACCTCGTCGGCCTCGGGATCCCACACCGTGCGCGGGTCTTTTCCGGTACCGGTCCCGGGTATCGAGTAGGCGGGCGACCACGTCCATGGCGTCGCCGGGGCCACCAGCGACGCCGCCCCCGCGGCGCCAAGCACGCCGGCGCCTTTGAGCGCGGTTCGTCTACTCAAGTTCTCCATGTGCCGACTCCGATCCGGGCTGATGTAACAAAGTTACGATCGTTGTAACATCGATACATCTACCAGATGGTGGTAGCGATCACAAAAGTTTCGGCAACATAGTCTGGAAGGCCTGAACAGCACCGAGGAGCGCCAAACGTTGGAGACCCGAACTCCGGAGACCGTGGGATCGGCACCGATCGAGACATCGCTGCTGCACCGGGCGCTGACCGGGGCCGGAACGTCGCCCGACGACTCGACCGTCGATGATCCCACCCAGATCAAGCTGCTCGACGCGGCCCGCGAGGTGTTCTGCCGGGTCGGGATGCAGCGCACGTCGATGGAAGAGGTCGCCAGACTCGCGGGGGTGTCCCGGGTGACGCTGTACCGCAAGTTCGCGTCGAAGAATGCTCTCGCGGAGGCGGTGATCACCCGCGAGTTCCGCCACTATTTCGACGTCTTCCGCCGCGAGGTGAAGGCCGAACCGACTGCCGCCGATCGAGTGGAGTTCCTCTTCGTAAGCTCGTTGCGCACGGTCCGCGGCAACCCGCTCATCGCGAGGCTGCTGGTGACCGAGCCCGAGCAACTGATCGGCGCCGCGGACGTCGCGGCCCGAATGGTCGCCTCGGTCGCCGGATTCGTCGCCGACCAACTCCGCATCGAGCAGGCCGCCGGGCACGTCGCCGCCGACGTCGACGCGGACGTGACCGCGGAGGTGATGGTCCGAATCTCCATGTCTTTCTTGACAATTCCCAGCCTCGTCGTCGACACCGACGACGACGGACAACTCGCCGCCATCGCCCGCCGCTACATCGTCCCGATGCTCGACGCCCGCTGATCCGAACCTGCCGAGGGGTAAGCTGAGCGGCATGACGGCAGCACCCCATCCTGACGACGAGCCGATCCCCAGCCGGCTCGTCTCGGTTCCGATGGTGCCGCCCGGGGGGTTCACCGCGGCCGACCTGCCGCGACTGGAGGGGGCGATCGATGGCCGGTTCGAGCTGCTGGACGGTGACGTCGTGATGATGGCGCCGGCCAATCACTGGCACAACACCGCGATGCGACGATTGTCGGCCCTGCTCGAGGCGGTCGCACCGGCCGACGTCGTCATCGTCACCGAACAGGGTGTCAACCTCGGGGCAAGTGTCCCCATCCCCGACCTAATGGCAATACCGTTCAGTTAGTGCGCACCGGCGTGTAGGTGGGTGGCCCTGCGGGTTG
>NZ_CALLZT010000155.1:0-4745 GCF_937858515.1 uncultured Gordonia sp.
AGCGAATGCAGGATCGCCAGCGAATCGTGCCGGGCCTCCACCACCTCGTCGAGGTAGCAGATCGCTCCGGTCTTGACCGCTTTGGTGAGCGGGCCGTCGACCCACACCAAGTCGCCGCCGGTGACCATGAACCGGCCGACGAGGTCGGCGCTGGTGAGGTCGTCGTGGCAGCTGATGGTGATCACCTCCCGGCCCAGCAGATGCCCCATGTGTTCGACGAAGCGGGTCTTGCCGCAGCCGGTGGGGCCGGTCAGCATCACCGGCATGTGCTGGGCGTAGGCCCATTCGAACAGCTGCACCTCGGTGCCGTTGGAGAAATACAGGTCGTTGCTTGTCATTCGGAGACCAACTCTCGGTGGATATGAGCCAGGATTTCGGGTAGGTCGTCGACGTGGCCGATGCGGCGGGGCTTCTTCTCGCCGAACACTTCCGGCAGCGGGTCGACGCGCACCGGTCCGACGCCGATGTAGAAGACGGAGATCGCGGCCTCCTCGGCCTCTTCGACGGCGTGCGCGACGTCGGCCCACGCGTACCGGCCCTCGTAGCCCTCGTCGGAGATGAGACCGTCGCCGATGATGATCAGCAGCCGACGCTCGGACGGCTGGTCGAGCAGGCGTTTGGTGAGGTGCCGGATCGGCGCGCCGAGCCGGGTGTAGCCGCCGGCCCGCAGGCCCTGCGCGCTCGGGTCGACGAAGTGTCGGTCGTCGAAGTCCTTGAGGCAGTTGACCTCCACCCGGTGCCGGGTGTTGCCGGAGAACACGAAGATCCCGTGCCGCTCCTTCGCCAGGGTCATCGCCCGCGACAGGGCGTCGGCACAGGCTAGTTCGATGCGAAAGGCCTTGCCGCCGTTGGAACTCAGCGACGAGGAGCCGTCGAGCAGCAGGGCGGTGCTGACATCGCGTGAACTCGGCAGCAGTTCCCGGAAGATCCGGGGTTCGCCGGCTTCGCCGGTGATGGTGTCGAGGTAGTGCGCCACGTAGCGGTCGACGTCGACGTCGGAGCCATCGTCGAGGCCGCTGCGGATGGCGCGGTGGGTGTGTTCGGCGAACCATTTGCGGATGTCGGGGGACACCGCGGCGACCGGACTGTTGCGGGTCTGGTGCCGACGTTCGAGCACCGCAACATGATTGGGCAGGAACGCCTGATTCCACATGTTCCACTCGGGGTACGGGACACCCACCCGCTGATCCGGATCGATCTGGACCTCGTCGTTCTCGGGTTTCGACGGTGGCGGCAGATTCGAGTTGCGCACCCCGCCGTCTCCGCCGACCGGAATCGACATGAGCCGCTTGGCATCGGTGCGCGAGGACGTCCACGGCATCCGGCCGTAGCCTCGTTTGAACTTGGCGGCCAGAGAATCGGACTCGGGTGGCCGGACGGTGATCCGGCCCAGAATCGTGTGCGGGTACAGGTCCATTTTCGTCCGGGCCAGTGCCAGCGCGCGGTCGACGATCGCCTCGCCGTCCAGGTCCGGGTCGAGATACTCGATTCCCGGTGCGAGCCGGTCCAATTCGGGGATCAGGCCGGGAAAGTTGCGGGCCACCCAGCCCGCCGCAACCCCGCCCTCGATCACGGCGAGCGCCGCGAGCTGTCGTGGGGTGAGTTCGTGCAGACGGAACCAGTAGAGCCGGCCCTTCGACGGGGAACATTGCAGCGCCACACCACAGGTGAGGGTCGTACGGGTCCAGCCCGCCTCCAGCGCGGGGTAGGGGACGTTCATCATCGTGTGACCGGCATTGAGTCCGAACGTACGTCGGGGTCCGCTCATCAGCCGGACACCCGAAATGCGTTGTTCGGAGAATGCGACCGCGGTGACCGAACAGCTGCGTTCGATGGCCATCGCATCGGATTCGGTTGTGGCCGTGCTGGTGCGGCCGGTGCCAGGCGGCGGCATCGTCACCTCTTCCGCGAGCGTGGGTGCGCTCATCGGGTCAGAAGGTTCCGATGTTCTTCATGATCCAGTACCAGAACCAGATCACCAGTCCCATCACTCCCCAGGCAAAGGCGAGTCGGACGATTTCTTGCCACATGGATTGTCTCCGTATCAGTTTCGGAAAAATCGGTTTCGGTCTAACGGGGTTGTAGGCTGCGCAGCGTATAGGTGAGATAACTGTCGGCGGACTCTTTCCGCAGCTGATCGGCGTCGATGGTGACCGCGAGCAACCCGTACACGCCGAGCAGGAAGAACACCGCACTGTGATACGGATCGACGACGATCTCGGCCTCACCCCTGCGCTGCGCGGACTGAATCAACTCCACGACCAGGGTGATCACCTTGTGCTCGCGCCACTCCTCGGTCACCGGACGGTTCGGTGAGAAACGCAGCGCCACCAGATCTTTGAACAGATGTTTACCGAGTCGGGTCTCGATATCGGCGACGAGATCGATGGTCTTGGCCAGCGCGTCGGCCAGCGGCGGTCCGGTCGCGAGAAACCCGCCGAGCGCCTCGGAGATCAGCTCCTCCTGCCGCGCCTCGATGTCGACGAGCACGTGCTCCTTGGTGGGAAAGTGAAAATAGAACGTCCCCCGGGCGACACCCACCTCGGTGACGATCGCATTGAGGTCGGCCCCGGCGATCCCCTTACGGGCGTACTCGTCCGTCGCGGCGTCGAGCAACCGCCTGCGCGTCTCAAGGCGCTGCGCCTCGCGCCCGGTGGGCGCACCCGTCAATCCGCTCATTCGATGACCCCCGAGGTGTAACCTGTATCACTACACGCAGATACTGACAGACGTCACTGACAAGTGTCAACCGCTAGGATTGGCGTGCAAATTTAAAAGCTCGTGTTAAATTTGCACGCATGATCCCTCGGTTAGTCGCTGCGGAACTGCGGCGGCGTCTGGCTGCGACGTCGGCTGTGGTGCTGCTCGGACCACGGCAGATCGGGAAGACGACGCTGGCGCGGGACCTGGCCGACGACTGGCCGACAGGCGCGACCTACCTCGACCTTGAGCGTCCGGCCGATGTGCGCCGGCTCTCCGATGCCGATGCCTACCTGCGGGGGCAGTCCCCGCGGCTGGTGGTGCTGGATGAAGTGCAACGACTCCCGGCGATCACCGAAACCCTTCGCGGCGTCATCGACGACAACAGGCGGACGGGCTTCCGCAACGGTCAGTTCCTGCTGCTGGGCTCGGCATCGCTGGATCTGATGAAGCTGTCTTCGGAAAGCCTGGCCGGCCGGATCTCGTTTCTGGAATTGTCCGGCGTCAACGTCGATGAGGCAGCGTCGTCAGGCATCGGCATGGACGATCGTTGGGTCCGGGGAGGGTTTCCTGACGCCCTACTGGCGTCAGATGACGACTCCCTGCGCTGGCGGCAGGACCTGATCCGGTCGTACCTGGAACGCGATATCCCGATGTTCGCCCCTCGAATCCCGGCGGAGACACTGCGTCGTCTCTGGACGATGCTCGCCCACTCGTCGGGCGGCCAGCTGAATGCGTCGAAACTGGCCGCGGGGTTGGGCGTCACCAGTCCGACTGTCACCCGGTACATCGACTTACTCGCCGACCTCGCACTGGTGCGATCACTCCCGGCCTGGCATACGAACGTCGGAAAGCGCGTCACCAAGGCCCCGAAGGTTCACGTGCGCGACTCGGGGCTGCTCCATGCTCTCCTGGACATAGACTCCCTCGACATGCTTCTCGGGCACCCCGCAGCAGGGGCGAGCTACGAGAGTTTCGCGGTCGAGTGCGTCATCGACGCCGTCGGCGATCGCTGGCAGCCCTACCACTACCGGACCGCACGTGGAGATGAACTCGACCTGGTGCTCGTGCGTGGCGGGCGGCCACAGATCGCTGTCGAGGTGAAACGATCTACAGCACCGCATGTTTCGGCCGGATTCCACCGCGCGGCCGATGACTTGGCGATCTCCGAACGCTATGTCGTCTACCCTGGTGACGACACCTACCCGATGAGCGGCTGTACGGTGATCGGACTTAGGGCGTTGGTCCGCTCACTGCGAGAGATCAGCGCCCGGGCTTGAACTTGTAACCTGCGTCACTGCCCCGCAGATACACTGACAAGTGTCAATATCTTGGATTCGGGTGCGAACCGCTTCCGGAGGTGCCCGGGTTGGGAGCCTCGCGTCACCGGACCCTTCGAGACGAGTCGGCTCGCAAGCTCGCGCGCCTCTCCTCAGGGATCAAGAAGCGTCCCCACGCAAACGTCTTCTTGTTCGGTATCGACAGTCCGGTGACCAGAGCGGCCATATGTCAAGAAGGGTCCCCGGCGCAAACGTCTTCTTGTTCGGTATCGACAGTCCGGTGACCAGGATGGTCATAAGTCAAGAAGGGTCCCCGGCGCAAACGTCTTCTTGTTCGGTATCGATAGTCCGGTGACCGGGGCGGCCGTATGTCAAGCAGGGTTGCCGTCGGACAGGCCGGCGGTCTGCAGGTCGAGGGGCGTTGCGGACGCAAACACCTTCTTGATCCCTGAGGCCGAAGCGACGAAGGAGCGAGGGTCGCGAAGGGTCTGGCGACCTTTCGCCATCTGACGCGACCTCCTCGAACCAAGGCGGCCTATCCGGCGGCGATGAGGAGGTCGCGGAGTTCGGTGGCCAGGACCTTGCCGGTGCCGCCGCGGGGGATGTCGTCGGCGGAGGTGACGACCAGCCAGACCGACGGGACCTTGAAGGCGCTGAGGAGTTCGCGGGCGCCTGCGCGCAGGGCTTCCGGGGTGGCGCCGGAGGTGGAGACCACCGCTGCTCCGACGCGGGGGCCGTTGGGGCCGGGGACGCTGGTGACGAAGG